>CAVCRI010000001.1:0-52390 GCA_963604545.1 Lachnospiraceae bacterium
TTTCTACGATTGCGTACATTTAATTATTTATATAAACGGGTTTTTCCGCGAGGCGCCCAGCTTCGTGCCAGGTCTTGTTCGAGCCCCAACGAACTTAACTTTTTCTGTAATATTTGCCCAATCCATGAGCATTCGGTGTGCAAAATTACAAACTTTCTTTGAAATATCCTATTGTTTATGCTTGAAATAGATATTATTTATGAAGAATTAACAATACGAGAGGAATTTATGGTTGGATTGATGGGGACTTTCGGAATAAAGATGGCACTTTCGAAATAAAGACGGGGTGCTTTCGAAATAAAGATGGGGTGCTTTCGGAATAAACCGGGATAAAAAGAAAAAAGCGATGACCTTCACAGGCTACCGCTCCAAATCTTCAATAGGTATTAGTTTCCTTAAGGTAAAAAGATTGTTTTCTGGATAACGGTTACAAAGATACTCCTTTATTCTCATTCCACCAAATATTTATTTGACTTTTTTCAATACTATGTTGCTGTGTGGGCACACAAGGATGGTAATTAACCTTTGTTAGTATAAATTCGTGTGCAATTGTTTGCAAATTAACATTATCGAGGCGTTTTTTGTAAATATTAAAAAGGCAGGGTGACCCTTTCGTTTGCGATGGTAATCGGTGGAAAATAAAAAATGGAATCGGTGGAGACAATAAAAAAAGAGGCTGCGGCAATCTGCTGCAGCCTCTTTTGCTGATTATCTTTTCTAGATGTATATGCTAGCCTTACTTCTTGCTCTGCTTGATTTTGTCAACGTATGCATCGATTACGGCTACTGCTGTAACGTTCACGATGTCCTGTACGCTGCTCTCAGAGTCGGTGAAGTGGATAGGTTTGTTAAGACCCATCTGGATAGGACCGATGATCTCTGCCTCTGGGCTCAATGCCTGGAGGAGCTTGTAAGCACCGTTAGCACTGCTCAAGTTAGGGAACACCAAAGTGTTGACATCCTTGCCCTTGAGGCGAGAGAATGGGTACTTCTCGTCGCGAAGGTTCTTGTTGAGGGCATAGTTGACCTGCATCTCGCCATCGATGGCAAGCTCAGGGAACTCCTTCTGCATCTCTTCCACAGCCTTCTTTACCTTTACAGGTGAGCCCATGGTGTCGGTACCAAAGTTGGAGTAGCTCAACATCGCCATCACTGGCTCGTCGTTGAAGAACTTCACGGTGCCGGCTGCCAACTTGGCAACATCGGTCAACACATCCTCGTCTGGGTGACGGTTAATCAATGTATCTGCTATGTAGTAGATACCCTTCTGGGTGTTGAGGATGTGCATGGTTCCGAAAGTCTTGTATTCCTTGCGGATGCCGATAACGTCCTTGGCTACCTTGATGGTGTTGCTATACTTGGTGTAGAGACCAGTGATGAATGCGTCGGCATCACCCTGTTCTACCATTGACATACCGAAATAGTTGCGCTCGTACATCTTGTCGTAAGCCTCCTCGAAGCTGTATCCCTCGCGGGCGCGCTTCTCTGCCAAGTGCTTGGCGAACTTGGCGCGGCGACCCTGCTCATTGTCTGCACGCATGTCCACAATCTCGATGTCGCTCAAGTCGAGCTTCAGGCGAGAAGCCACGCGCTTCAAGCGGTCTGGGTTGCCCAAGAGGATAGGCTGGCAGATGCCTTCCTGCTTAGCCTGTACGGCAGCCTTCAGCATGGTAGGGTTGCCACCCTCGGCGAATACCACGCGCTGTGGGTGGAGGCGAGCAGTATCGTGGAGCTTGCGGGTGAGCTTGGTCTCCTGGCCGAGCAGCTGGCGCAATCCCTGCTTGTACTTCTCCCAGTCGGTGATAGGGGTGCGGGCTACGCCACTCTCCATGGCAGCCTTGGCAACGGCAGCTGAAACCTCTGTAATCAAGCGTGGGTCAACTGGCTTTGGAATGAAGTACTTAGGACCGAAGGTGAGGTCGTTGACATGATATACATCATTTACGACATCTGGCACAGGCTGCTTTGCCAAGTCGGCGATGGCGTGAACGGCAGCCATCTTCATCTCCTCGTTGATGGCACGGGCGTGAACGTCGAGGGCACCACGGAAGATGTAAGGGAAACCGATTACATTGTTGATCTGGTTAGGATAGTCGGAGCGACCTGTTGACATCAGTACGTCAGGACGGCTGTCCATCGCATCCTCATAGCTAATCTCAGGAACTGGGTTGGCGAGGGCGAATACGATAGGGCTGGCAGCCATGGAGCGAATCATGTCCTTGGAGAGCACATTGCCCTTGCTGAGTCCTACGAACACGTCAGCGCCCTTGATGGCCTCTTCCAATGTGTGGACATCGCGGCGGTCGGTGGCGAAGAGCTTCTTCTGCTCGGTCAAGTTCTCACGGTCGCTGGTGATGACACCCTTGGAGTCGAGCATCACGATGTTCTCGACCTTTGCGCCGAGGGCGACATAAAGTTTTGTACAACTGATGGCTGCGGCACCAGCTCCGTTTACGACGATCTTGACATCTTCGATCTTCTTGCCTGCTACCTCAAGTGCATTCTTCAATCCTGCAGCAGAGATGATGGCTGTGCCATGCTGGTCGTCGTGCATCACAGGGATGTCGAGGGTCTTCTTCAAGCGCTCCTCTATATAGAAACATTGTGGCGCCTTGATGTCCTCAAGGTTGATACCACCGAATGTTGGGGCAATCTTCTCTACAGTCTCGCAGAACTTCTCTGGGTCCTTTTCGTCGATTTCGATGTCGAATACATCCACGCCGCCATAGATCTTGAAGAGCAATCCCTTGCCCTCCATCACTGGCTTTCCGCTCATGGCGCCGATGTCGCCAAGACCGAGCACGGCGGTACCGTTGCTGATTACGGCAACCAGGTTGCCCTTGTCTGTGTACTTGTAAACATCGTCTGGGTTCTGCTGAATCTCAAGACATGGGAATGCCACGCCTGGAGAGTAAGCCAAGCTCAGGTCTGTTTGTGTGTGATAAGGTTTTGTTGGCTTAACCTCAATCTTACCTGGACGGCCATTCTCGTGATAGCCGAGAGCCGCCTCTTTTGTAATTTTTACCATAACAATATATTGGTTTAAAGTTTCTTGTTCTTACGATTTCGTGCAAAAATAGCCCGATTGCTAAAAGTTTTTGCAAAGGTAATAAAAAACTTAGGAAAAAAGGATGGTTTTTTGTTTTTTTTTGTATCTTTGCACAAAAATAGTCTACAAGAACGTTGAATTGACATATAGATATGGCAGAAATAAATCAATATAGGCAAGAACTTAAGAGCAAAATAGTGGCTTACGCCATGAAGGAATTTTATCAGAGAGGCATAAAGGCCGTCAAGATGGATGAAATATCACAGGGACTTCATGTGTCTAAGCGTACCGTTTATGAAATATTTGGTGACAAGGAGGAACTCCTTCTCGCTGGCATGAAGGCTCAGCGAGAAGAGGAGCGCATTTCCCTGGAGCGATATGCTGTTACCTCGGCTCGCAATGTCATCGACATCATCAGCTTTGTATATAAGCAGCAGATGAAGCGGAACGAGCAGGTGGGTGCGGTCTTCTTTGAGGAGATACATAGGCTGCCGCGCATCGTGGAGTATCTCAAGCAATGCCATGCCTCCGAGCGTGAGGACAGCAAGCGCTTCTTCGAGGCGGGTGTCAAGGAGGGGCTCTTTCGCAGGGACATCGATTATGGATTGATGATGGAGATAGGGCGTATCGCCATGGAGGAAATTATGCACCGCCAACTCTACAAGGAGTATTCGATGCAAGGCCTCTTCGACAATTACTTCATGGTCATCATCCGTGGTATATGTACAGAGATGGGACTGGAACTCCTCAACAAGGCTATTCCGGAAGAGTAGGCTATTGCTTGTATATCCATTTCAGAACCTTGTTGAACAAGCGGGAACTTACCCGAAACCATCTCAGCTTGGCTTCGGGCTTGCCGCCGAAGCTGAGGAAGAATTCTCGCAGAGGGTTGTTCTTCCATGGCAAGCCTACATCCATGAAGCGGATGTGCCGGCAGCCCTGTGACTGCGCATATTTGATGGCGTGCCATACCGTCAAGGTGTCGGGGTGCAACAGGGCATAGCACTTGCGGCGAGAGGCTAGGTGCCAAAGGTAGGCATTCTCGTTGGTAAATACGCAGGTGCAGCCGCCTATCACCTTGTTGCCCTTGGTGGTGATGAAGAGCTTGGCGTGCTCGGCCTTGCTCATCTCCTCGAAGTACTCCTTGGGAGGAACGTATCGGCGAGGTTTCAGACGATAGTAGTTCTTGTAAAGCCGCTGAAACTTCCTGATTTCCTCTTCGTCTCTAGCCTCGTGGCAGTCCACTTGCTTGGACCTCTCATGACGGACTTGTTGCATGGCCTTCTCGGAGATTCTTTCCTCGGGCTGCTTGCTGTGAAGTGAGTTGAATATTTCTTGCCATGCCACGGGAAAGTATCCCTCCTTGCGAAAATGCCGATAGCCAAACATCTTCTTGCTGATATCCGAGAACTCTATGTAGAAGCATGTGGTATGACGCAGGTAGCGGGTTATGGCATGGAGCAGAAGAGGAAATAGGGCGTTGATGTCTTCTCCTGGGCGATAAGTCCCCTCTCCATGGGCATGGGCATGGGTATAGATAAAAGGTGGAAAGAATGTCTTGTGGTGATGAAGGGCCACAAACAATTGACCCATGATTTCGCCATGTTTGGTAGCGACGGCCATCAAGGGGGTATCGCTTGGCACTCGCTCTGTTATCAGAAAGAGTTCCAGGCTATGGAAGAAGTTGCCAGGCAGTAGCGTCGGCAAGTCCTTGCTTTCCTTGTATATGGATATGATGTATTCGTTCACTTTCTTCGTTCACCTTATTATATTATATAGATGCGTCCTTTGTTGTTCGTAGGTACATCCTTCATTGTATGGAGAACCATCCGTATGGCGATTCCTCTGCAAAAATAATAAATTAATTATAAAAAAACAAGAAGAATGCCATCTCTCTCGCCCTTTTTTAGTATTTTTGCACATTATGAAGATAATATTGATAGGTGCAGGCAATCTTGCCACCAATTTGGGTAAAGCTTTGCGGGACATCGGCATCGACATCCCGCAGGTGTACAGTCGCACGATGGAGTCGGCTTCGGCTTTGGCGCAAATCGTGGGAGCCGAGGCAGTCGACGACATCGCCCGTGTGCGTGATGACGCCGACATGTATGTGCTGTCCGTAAAGGACAGTGTCCTGGCTTCATTGGTAGCCGCTCTTTGCCCAGGCAAAGAGGATAAGTTGTTTTTTCATACGGCGGGATCCATGCCGTTGGAAGTTTTCGAGGGTAAGGCGCGGTACTATGGTGTGCTTTACCCGATGCAGACTTTCTCGAAGTCGCGGGAAGTCGATTTTACTGAGATTCCTTGTTTTGTTGAGGCTAACGATGAGGAGACGCTGGCAAAGGTCGAGGGCTTGGCACGCAGGCTTAGCCAAAAGGTTTATCGCCTGGCTTCCGCCGACCGTAAGTATCTGCATCTCTCCGCAGTCTTTGCTTGCAACTTTGCAAACCATTGCTTTGCCATCAGCCAGGATCTGTTGGAGAGTCATGGCATTCCTTTTGATGTGATGTTGCCGCTTATCGACGAGACGGTTAGCAAGGTGCATCATCTCAAGCCCTTGGGCGCGCAGACTGGTCCTGCTGTAAGGTATGACGAGAATGTCATTGGAGCCCAAAGCAAGCTCTTGGAGTCTACCCCCTTGTGGAAGGAGATCTACGACAGCATGAGCCGCGACATTCATCGCATGGCAGAGGAAAAATGAAGCATAAAGGATATAACATAAAGAATAGATATGATCAATTATGACTTAGATAAGGTGAAGGCCATCATCTTTGATGTGGATGGTGTGCTCTCCCGACAGACCATCACGCTATCCAGTAGTGGCGAACCGCTCCGAACGGTGAATATCAAGGATGGGTATGCCATCCAGCTGGCCCAGAAGTCAGGACTTCGCATCGCCATCTTGACGGGAGGAAAGTCGGAGGCTACCCGCATCCGCTATGCCGGCTTGGGCGTGGAAGACTTGTACCTGGGATGTGCCGTGAAGATAAAGGCTTATGATGAGTTCTTGGAGAAGTATTCGTTGACGGATGCCGAGGTTATCTATGTGGGTGACGACATTCCAGACTATGAGGTGATGCGTCGCTGCGGGTGCCCATGTTGCCCTGCTGATGCTTGTCCTGACATCAAGGCGATTTCTAACTATGTGTCCTCTCTCAATGGAGGCGATGGAGTGGGGCGTGATGTGGTGGAACAGGTGCTTAGGGCACAAGGCAAGTGGCTTTCGGATGCCAAGGCTTTCGGGTGGTAATCTCATCTTAATAAAGTTACTGATAAAGATTTAAAAAGTTACTGATAAAGGAAAAATAGCAAGAACCAAAGGATATGTATAAGATTATATTGGCGAGCAATTCGCCACGTCGCAAGGAATTGTTGGCAGGACTGGATGTACCTTTCGAGGTGAAGGTTATCAAGGGAATCGACGAGAGCTATCCCGCTTCGCTCGATGCCTATCAGGTGGCTGAGTTCATCTGCAAGAAAAAGGCAGAGGCGTATCGTGTCTTGTTTGAGGAAAGAGGCGATGCTCATGGGGATGGAGAGGCTTTGAAGAATGTTCCATCTTCAGGGGACAGTCTCTTGGTCCTCACTGCCGATACCGTCGTGATAGCTCCCACTGCTGATGAACAGAACGACAGGGAGGGAAAGGGCGTGATATTGGGCAAACCAAAGGATACCGATGATGCCCGAAGAATGTTGCAGATGTTGAGCGGTAAGACTCACCATGTGGTTACAGGTGTGTGTCTGACCACCCAGGACAACCAACGCTCATTTTCTGTGGCAACAGAGGTAACCTTTAAGGAGTTCTCGGCTTCGGAGATAGACTATTATGTCGAGCATTACAAACCATTCGATAAGGCAGGGGCCTATGGCATCCAAGAGTGGATAGGCTACATCGGGTGCACTGGCCTAAAGGGCAGTTACTATAATGTGATGGGCTTGCCTGTGCAGCGTATCTATGCAGAGTTGCAGAAAATGTAAGATGCATATTGCTGGGCAGGATAAGTGGTCTGGTCTCATGGAGAAAGCCTGTATGGTGTGCCGTTTCGCTGCCAATGTGTAAGAAAATGGCCGCAAAAGCATGTAATTTAGATTTTTTAAAATTACTTTTTCTCTCATCTCGTAAATAATGAGTACCTTTGTGCGTTTTATGTAACTAACAAGGATTATGACAGAAAAAATACAAGCCAAAGTCAGGGAGATTTTGGACAATTACCTGGAGTGCAATCATCACAGAAAAACTCCAGAGCGCTATGCCATCCTCGATGCGGTATACAGCATTGGAGGCCATTTCACATTGGAGGAATTGGGTGACATGCTGGCACGTAGAAATTTCCGCGTGAGCAGAGCGACGCTATATAATACGATGCATCTCTTCATCGAGTTGAGGCTCGTGATGAGACATAGTTTGGTAGACGGCACCAAGTATGAGGCTTGTTATAGCAACGAGAACCATGTGCATCAGGTGTGCACGGTATGTGGCAAGGTGACGGAGATTAGCGCTCCCCTCGTAACCAATGCCATCAGCGAGACCAAAATGTCTCGATTCCGCAAGGATGCCTTCGCACTCTATATCTATGGGGTGTGCAGTTCCTGCCAGGCGAAGATAACTCGCAAGAGAAACGTGAGGTAGCCTGGTGAATGCAGCGGGATGACACTGCTGAGAGATTACAAGAAAAGAAGTTTCATATAATAACATTATATTCAAAATGAACACAGGTAAAGTAGATGTCCTGCTCGGTTTGCAGTGGGGCGATGAAGGTAAAGGTAAGGTGGTTGATGTGTTGACCCCTAAGTATGATGTCGTTGCTCGTTTCCAGGGTGGTCCTAACGCTGGTCATACCCTTGAGTTCGAGGGACAGAAGTACGTGCTTCGCTCTATCCCTTCTGGTATCTTCCAGGGTGGTAAGGTGAACATCATCGGTAATGGTGTGGTTTTGGCTCCAGACCTCTTCATGCAGGAGGCGAAGGACTTGGAGAAAAGTGGCCATGATCTCAAGAGCCGTCTCCATATCTCTAAGAAAGCACATCTTATCATGCCTACTCACCGTGTGCTCGACGCAGCCATCGAGGCTTCAAAGGGTAAGAACAAGGTGGGTACCACTGGTAAGGGTATCGGTCCTACATACACTGACAAGGTAAGCCGCACGGGTCTTCGCGTGGGCGACATCCTTGAAAACTTCCAAGAGAAGTACGAGGCTCATAAGGCTGCTCACCTCAAGCAGATTGCTGCTCTCGGCTACACAGACTTCGATATCACTGAGGTAGAGAAGACTTGGATGGAGGGCATCGAATACTTGAAGCAGTTCCAGATTGTTGACAGCGAGGTGGAAATCAACAAGATTCTCCGCTCTGGCAAGAGCATCCTCTGTGAGGGTGCGCAAGGTACCATGCTCGATGTTGACTTCGGTTCTTATCCATTCGTAACTTCATCCAACACCGTTTGCGCTGGTGCTTGCACAGGTCTAGGCATTGGCCCTAACAAGATTGGTAACGTATATGGTATCATGAAGGCTTATTGCACACGTGTGGGTGCAGGTCCTTTCCCAACAGAGCTCTTCGATGAGACTGGTGCGAAGATTCGTGACCTTGGTCATGAGTATGGTGCGGTTACAGGCCGTGAGCGTCGTTGCGGTTGGTGCGACCTCGTTCAACTCAAGTACTCTATCATGGTGAACGGCGTAACCGAGCTTATCATGATGAAGAGCGACGTGCTCGATGGCTTTGAGACCATCAAGGCTTGCGTGGGCTATAAGTTGAAGGACGGCTCTGTTACAACAGACTTCCCTTACGAGATTGACGATGTGGAGCCTGTTTACAAGGAGTTCAAAGGTTGGAATGTAGACATGACCAAGTTTACCTCTGAGGATCAGTTCCCACAGGAGTTCAAGGACTACATCGCATTTGTGGAGGACTTCCTGGAGACCAAGATTGGTGTCATCTCAATCGGTCCAGACCGTGAGCAGACTATCGTGAGAAAATAATATTTTATAGTGTTTAATGTTTAGTGTTTTATGTTTACTTAGGAGAGGTAAATGTTGCGCTAGGCATTAAACATTAATCATTAAACAATAAACATTAATAATGGCTCAGAAACCAAGTATTCCAAAGGGTACACGTGACTTCGGTCCTGTGGAGATGGCCAAGCGCAACTACATCTTCAATACCATCAAGGATGTGTATGCCCTCTATGGATTCCAGCAGATTGAGACCCCAGCTATGGAAACCCTTCACACCTTGATGGGTAAGTATGGCGAGGAGGGCGACAAGCTGCTCTTCAAGATATTGAATTCAGGAGATTACATGAACAAGATAACCGATGAGGACATCCACTCGCTGGGTTCTCTCAAGCTAGCTGCCAAGCTCTGCGAGAAGGGATTGCGCTACGACTTGACCGTGCCTTTCGCTCGTTACGTGGTGCAGCACCGAGAAGAACTCCAGTTGCCTTTCAAGCGTTATCAGATTCAGCCAGTATGGCGTGCTGACCGTCCACAGAAAGGTCGCTATCGTGAGTTCTATCAGTGTGATGCCGACGTGGTTGGCTCAGACTCTCTCCTCAACGAGGTGGAGTTGATGCAGATTGTTGACACAGTATTCACCAAGTTTGGTGTGCGTGTTTGCATCAAGATCAACAATCGCAAGATACTTACCGGTATTGCTGAGGTCATTGGTGAGGCAGACAAGATTGTTGATATCACTGTGGCTATCGATAAGCTCGACAAGATTGGACTCGACAATGTGAATGAGGAACTTCGCAGCGATGGCATCTCTGAGGAGGCTATCGAGAAGTTGCAGCCAATCATCTCACTCTCAGGCTCTAACGATGAGAAACTGGGAGTAATTGCCAAGGTGCTCGAAAGTTCTGAGATTGGCTTGAAGGGCGTGGAGGAAACCAAGTTTATCCTCGATACCTTGAAGTCGGTAGGCTTGAACAATGAGATTGAGCTCGACCTTACCTTGGCTCGTGGCTTGAACTATTACACTGGAGCCATCTTCGAGGTAAAAGCACTCGATACTCCTATGGGTAGCATCACGGGCGGTGGTCGTTATGATAACCTTACCGGCATCTTCGGCTTGCCAGGCTTGAGCGGTGTGGGTATCTCTTTTGGTGCCGACCGTATATATGATGTGCTCAATGCCCTTGACCTCTATCCTAAGGAGGCTGTGAACTCTACCCAGGTATTGTTCATTAACTTTGGTGAGAAAGAGACCGCTTACTGCTTACCAATCGTGGGTAAGGCACGCCAGGCTGGCATTCGCACTGAAATCTTCCCAGATAAGGCGAAGATGAAGAAGCAGATGAGTTACGCCAATGCCAAGAACATTCCATTTGTAGTTCTAGCAGGTGAGAATGAGATGGCGCAAGGCAAGGTTACATTAAAGAATATGGAGAGTGGTGAACAGACCTTGGTAACTGCCGAGGAACTGATTGCCGCTATCAAGAAATAATTTTTCACCCCCATTTCATCATCTAATGGGGGTGTTTTTTTAGGGCGCTTGGTCTGCGTGATGCAGCCTAAGCGCTTCTATTTTATAGAAAGAATTGGCTAATCGCTGGATATATAACTATTTAATAAACTTTTATCTTAAAAACAAATGAAGAAATACGTATTATTTTTCTTTTGC
Source organism: Lachnospiraceae bacterium (assembly GCA_963604545.1). Lineage (GTDB taxonomy): Bacteria > Bacteroidota > Bacteroidia > Bacteroidales > Bacteroidaceae > Prevotella. The sequence goes on from CAVCRI010000001.1 coordinate 10,673, forward strand.
TTGGTCATCGCTTTGATGATGACCTCTAGTTCGAAGACTACGACCATCTTTGTGATCGGTGACTCCACAGCTGCCGAGAAGAGTCACCCGGAGCGTCAGCCTGAGCGAGGGTGGGGCATGATGTTGCAAGGGTGTTTTGATGATAAGATTATCGTGGACAATCATGCCGTTAACGGCCGTAGCTCAAAGAGTTTTATTGATGAAGGCAGATGGCAGAAAGTGCTCGACAAGATGAAGCCTGGTGACTATGTGTTCATTCAGTTTGGACACAATGACGAGAAACCTATGCCAGACCGCCATACCGACCCGGGCTCAACCTTCGATGCCAATCTGGCTAGGTTTGTGAATGAAACTCGTGCCAAGGATTGTTTCCCTGTGATTTTCAATTCGGTAGTACGCCGTTGCTATTATTCTGCAGACTTGGAAAACGACGATGACGAGAAATTGAGGACCAAGACTTATGATGGTGAGGAGAAAATCAATAGTGATACCCTCATCGACACTCATGGTGCTTATGCGGTGGCTCCCCGTAATGTGGCTAGGAAACTTAACGTTCCGTTTATTGATGCAACCAAGGTAACCCACGACATAGAGAGTAGCCTGGGTGTCATTGGCAGTCGTAAGTTGCACATGTGGTTCTTGCCTGGTGAGAATCCACAGGTGCCTAAGGGTAAGCAAGACAATACACACTATAATGTCTATGGCGCTCGTGTCGTTGCCAATGCTTTGGCTGATGCCGTCGGTGAGCAGGTGCCAGCATTGAAGAAGCATGTGCGCCATTTCGATTATGTGGTGTCTAAGCAAGGAAGGGGCAACTTTATGGATTTGCAGGCTGCCGTGGATGCAGTCCCTAGTGGCAAGATGACCGATATACTTGTCTTGGGTGATTCCTGGAAGAGACCTGTAGTAGCCAAGGATAAGAAAATAAAATTCGTGAGATACTTTGGCGCAACCATCAGGTGATGAATCCCCCACACAATGGTGATAGTCAATAAAAGAGCAGTTAGCCAATAAAAAGGTGATAATCAATAAAAAAGGTGCTAGTCTATAAAAAGGTGCTAATCACTCAAAACGAAGAGGGTGCGACATGTACGATGTCACACCCTCTAATAAGAACTAATACTATTAAAATTATATTTACTTCTTACTCCCGAAGAAGATGAAGCCTTTTACTTGAAGAATCTCTTGTAAAGACCTGCGAAGCCAGCAGCATGGCGAGCCTCATCCTTTGCCATCTCGTGAACAGTATCGTGGATAGCGTCAGAACCCTGCTCCTTAGCCAACTTGGCGATACGGAACTTGTCCTCACAAGCACCCTTCTCGGCTGCGATACGTGCCTCGAGGTTACTCTTGGTGTCACCCAAAACCTCACCCAGCAACTCTGCGAAACGAGAAGCATGGTCAGCCTCCTCATAAGCGTAGCGCTTGTAAGCCTCGGCAATCTCTGGATAGCCCTCACGGTCTGCTTGGCGTGCCATGGCGAGATACATACCAACCTCACCGCACTCACCGTTGAAGTGATCCTTCAAACCCTTGATGACATCCTCATTGACGCCATCTTTGTAAGCCTGGCCGAGAACGTGTACGGTAGCGAATGTCAAGTCATCGTCTACGGCATTCTCCATCTCCTTGAATTTGCTGGCTGGAGCCTTGCAGATAGGGCACTTCTCTGGAGCTTCTGTTCCCTCATAGATATAACCACAAACGGTGCAAATAAATTTTTTCTTCATAATTCCTGTATTTTTAATGTTATTGTATAATAATGTTGTTGTATAATTCCTGATTGTAAGGTGGTTGCCTAAGCGTCCGCTTTCATCTTCTTGGCACATTCAGCGCAGATGCCTTTGTAGTAAAGTTGTTCCTCTTGCACAATGTTCCCGCCCACCATTTTGCCTTCCTCAAACTGAGGAGCTTGTTCCTCGAAGAGGTCTATTACCTTGCCGCATTTCTTGCAGTAGAAATGTATATGGTTGTTGATGTTCCCATCGTAGCACACGCGGTGGTCATCGATGGTAATCATCTGGGCAGCTTGCTCCTCACTGAGCATACGCAACGTATTGTATACCGTCGTACGGCTCAAGGTTGGAATCTTATTGCACAACCCCTGATATACATCATCCACTGTAGGATGGATAGGGTGGTTGATAAGATAGTCCATAATGGCCAATCTTTGCAGAGATGGACGAATTCCTCTCTCGATGAGTCTATTATAGGCTTCTGTCTGTTTCATGCTTTTATTCCTTTATAATTATTCTCTGGCAGTCCTTGCTCTTTCCATGTCTTGTGATGGTCGAGCTTGACGGTCTTTCTTAATTCTGATGCAAAGGTAACTATAATATTTGTAACTACCAAACAAATTTGGAATAAATACAATGTATTTTTGTATTATTTACAATATTATACTTCTTTTGCGTTAAAATGTATCCGCAGCGGCTAACTGTAGCATACGAGGTGCATTTTTGCTTGGTTATCTCAAGTCTACGACTTCTGCAGAAGGGAATTCCTTGCTATTGAAAGTAAAGGTACTGTTGGATATGTTCTTGCTCTTGAAGCCTGAGATGTCTATCGTACTCCATGTATTGCCTTGGCGCATTTTTACTTGTGACGGTACATGGGTATTCTTGTTGACGGTGATATACATTTCAGCCACGCTGCGCTTTTGGTTGTTGGCAACCAAATGAACCTTATAGTTGCTCCCCTCTGTTGTGAGTGTTGACTTATAGCCAGTCTTATATATATTAATAAAGGTATAAGGGTTCATCGACATCTGCTGTGCCTGTGTTGGGTTGCTAACGTTCACCTCGTTGGTTTTCTTCATATAAGTCCACTGGGTCTTCCCATTGTACCATACGATGGCCTGGCCCGTGCGAGCGTTAAACTTGTTGCCCTTGATGGCTATGGTTCCACTTGCCGCCCCATATTTAGGGCTGGACATCTTGAAGTTGGCACTAGCGCCGCCCTTGTTGCCGATGACGGCTGCCGTCTTGTCAAGTACTTGCTGGGCAGTTTGAGCCATGGCTCCCATGCCCATCATCATAAAGAATGCTAAACTTAAAATCTTCTTCATCTCTTATGTTTCCTTTCTTATTAAAAATCTTTATATATAAATATGAGAGCCGCAAGTAGCGTCGGCTTTCTTAAGCTAAGACGCTCTTGCGGCTCCATGGTTTAACCCCTAGAGCCTGAACCCTAGGCATATTTAACTATTTCTAAGTGCCATTAACAGGCTGTTGAGTTGATTCTCGTCTTGCAGGAGGACTTCGCGAGGCTTGCTACCTTGCGCAGCCCCCACAATGCCCGCTGCCTCCAACTGGTCCATCAGTCTGCCCGCGCGGTTATAGCCGATGCTGAATCTGCGTTGGATCATGCTCGTGCTGCCCTGCTGGGAGAGTACGATGGCATGGGCAGCTTCCTCGAAGTATGGGTCCAGGTTGCGGGCATCCACATTGCCACCAGAGCCACCGCCCTCATCGTTGGCAGGCTCAGGAAGTTCCATAGGCTCAATAGGGCCAGGCTGGTTGCTGATGTACTCGTTGATGCGCTCAATTTCTGGTGTGTCGACAAAGGCACATTGTACACGTACTGGCTCATTGCCGTTCAAGTAGAGCATATCACCACGACCTATCAACTGGTTGGCACCTGTTCGGTCAAGGATGGTCTTCGAGTCGATGGCTGAAGTCACCTTGAATGCGATTCGGCCAGGGAAGTTGGCTTTGATGTTACCCGTGATGATGCTGGTGGTTGGACGCTGTGTGGCGATGATCATGTGGATGCCAACGGCACGTGCCAACTGGGCTATGCGGGCGATAGGAAGCTCCACCTCCTTGCCGGCAGTCATAATCAGGTCGCCGAACTCATCTATGATAACCACGATATAAGGCATGAACTCATGTCCATCGGTCATCAACTTATGGTTGATATACTTCTGGTTATATTCTTTGATGTTACGTGCGCCAGCCTTCTTGAGCAAGTCGTAACGGCTGTCCATCAGGACGCAGAGGCTGTTGAGCGTGCGAACCACCTTGGTAACATCGGTGATGATAGGCTCATCCTCGTCAGGCACAGCTGCCATAAACTTGTTGCAGATGCGAGCATAGACACTGAACTCCACCTTCTTTGGGTCAATGAGCACCAACTTCAACTCGTTAGGATGTTTCTTATATAATAAGGAGGTGATGATGGCGTTCAGTCCTACAGACTTACCCTGTCCCGTGGCACCGGCTACGAGCAGGTGTGGAATCTTTGCCAGGTCGACCATGAACACCTCGTTGGTGATGGTCTTGCCCAGTGCGATAGGTAGTTCCATTTTAGTCTCCTGGAATTTCTTGGAGTTGAGGATACTCTCCATGCTCACGATCTTAGGGTTGGCATTTGGTACCTCGATACCGATGGTGCCCTTGCCTGGTATAGGGGCGATGATGCGGATGCCCAGTGCGGCGAGGCTCAAGGCTATGTCATCTTCCAGGTTCTTGATTTTGGAGATGCGCACTCCTTCAGCTGGCTGAATCTCATAGAGTGTGATGGTAGGTCCGACGGTGGCGCGGATAGTCTTGATCTGCACGCCAAAGTTGTTCAGCACTTCGATGATGCGGTTTTTGTTGGCGCGCTGTTCCTCTTCGTCGATGCTTACCCCGTCGTCCTCATACTTTTTCAGCAGGTTGAGGGTAGGGTATTTGTATCGTGTGAACGGTTCCTTTGGGTTGATTGGTGTGTTGAGCACCTCAGCGTTGCTTACGGTGTTGCCCGTAGCTTTCTCGTCGCCCACTGCCACAGAGATGTCCATGCCGATATGTTCTGAAGCCATGGCTACTGCGGCTGCCTCCTGTCGCTCACGCTCTGCACGTTCGGCACGGAGCTGTCGTTGCTCTTGTAGGAAACTTGGGGCAGAAGTAGCTGGGGTTTCTGCTTCTGGAGTGCCTGCTTCAAGGGCCGTGCTTGGATTCTTTTCGTCCAAGGCTTGTTTATTTGCAGTTTCTGTGGCCGTCGTGCCGTCAGTTTCTGTAGTAGGATTGAGGTCGAGGTCGATAACGGCAGCCTTTTCATCCTTTTGTGGCTCCTGCTGGCTTTCTGGGATGCCCGCCTCTTCTTTAGGGCTGTCCTCTTCGTCAGCTTCACCTCCCATGGCAGCATCGTTGTATGCCTTTTGGATGGCATCGTTTTCCTGTCCGGCAGTCTTGTTGTGGTTGGTAATCTCAAATTTCACCTTATTAGATATATATCCTATTGGGTTGAGAGCCTTGCGCACCACGGTGATAGTCTCTGTGGTGAGATAGGTGAGAAAGGCAATGGCTGTAAACAGGAGGATGGCTGTGAGTCCAGGAGGCCCGATGACATTCTCGAGAGTTTGTACTATATAGAGGCCGTGGTTACCGCCAGGATTGACGATGAGGTCGCCCGTAAGAGGGGTGAGGAACTTGGCGAAGGTGATGCTCGACCATATCATGACCACCATCATGCAAAAGAACCATTTCCAAAGGTTGATGTTGTAGACATGCATCAGTTGGAATCCTGCCATGGCGATGAAGCATGGCAGCAAGAAGGCCGGGAATCCGAAGTTGGTGGCCATGAGCCAGTAGGAGATGATGGCTCCTAGCGAACCGCAGTAGTTCTGGAACTGCTGTTCCGTATTGGTCCATTCTCCTGGTCTGAGGTTCTCGAGCAGGCTTTGGTCTGCTGCTCCCGTGTTGAGGAATGAAATCATCGCAATGATGATGACGATAGCTCCCACCACCAATGCTAGCCCTAGGAAGAAGTCAGTGATAGTATTGTTGAAAATATATTGTAAGCCAATCGCTTCGCTAAAAGATTTAGCTCTGCTTTCTTTTCTTTTCTTTGCCATTTTTATATGTCTTGAATTATTTTCCTGCAAAATTAGCGAAAAAATATGAGAAACAATCTCTTTTTCTCGCTTTTTTTTCTTAATTTTGCAACTTGTAATGAATAAATATAAAAATGAAGGTAATTTTCACTAGTTTTGACAAGCGTACGGTCAACTCCCTGCCGAGGGTGCTTTTCCCTGGTAAGGTGATCGTTATAGATAAGCCGGAGGACACGGATGCAGCCGTAGACTTCTTGCTGGCAAGCGATGTTCTGGGCGTGGACACAGAGACCCGTCCGTCATTCTCCAAGGGACAACATCACTACGTGTCGTTGCTTCAGGTTAGCACCCGTGAGACGTGCTACCTCTTCCGACTCCATTTGACGGGCATGACCCCTGCCATCATTCGACTCTTGGAAGATAAGGCGGTGCCTAAGATTGGTCTCTCCTGGCATGATGATCTCTTGCAGTTGCACCGCCGTAGCCAGTTTGATGCGGGCAATTTCGTTGAGCTTCAGGAGGTGGCCAAGGAGTTTGGCATCAAGGACATGAGCTTGCAAAAACTTTACGCCAACCTCTTCCATCAGAAGATAAGCAAGGCGCAGAGGCTAAGCAACTGGGAGGCCAAGGAGCTGAAGGAGTCCCAGTGCCTTTATGCGGCTACCGATGCTTGGTGCTGCATCAATCTATATGAGGAGTTTAAGCGACTCGCCGAATCGGGGGATTATGAGCTTGATGAGCTCTAGCCTTTTAGATTGATTAGGTAGAAATGTGATAAGAGTAATAAATAGGAAAATGTATAAAAGCATATATTTGAAGAAAGGCAAGGAGGAATCTCTCAAGAGATTTCATCCATGGATATTCTCGGGTGCCATCCAGGCTATGGACGAAGGCATCGAGGAGGGAGAGGTCGTTAGAGTCTTCACTCGTGGCGGTGACTTCATCGCCGTGGGGCATTACCAGATAGGTTCCATCGCCGTGCGAGTGCTCTCGTTCAGCGATGTGGAAATCAACGATGAGTTTTGGCACTCGCGTTTGGAGTCGGCTTATCGGATGCGCTTGGCTGTGGGCATAGCTGGCAATCCAGACAACAATACTTACCGCTTGGTGCATGGCGAGGGTGACAACCTGCCAGGGCTCGTCATCGACTGCTATGGTCCTACCGCCGTGATGCAGGCTCACAGTGTGGGCATGCATGTGTACCGCATGGAAGTGGCGCGCGCGCTTAAGGAGGTGATGGGAGATGCCTTGCAGAATATCTATTACAAGAGTGAGACCACCCTGCCTTACAAGGCGGACTTGCGACAGGAAAATGGTTTCATCCTGGGTGGTGATGCCGATGATGTGGCTGTAGAGAACGGCCTCAAGTTTCATATCGACTGGTTGCGTGGGCAGAAGACGGGATTTTTTGTCGACCAGCGTGAGAACCGCTCTTTGCTGGAACATTACGCCAAGGGCAAGAGTGTGCTCAACATGTTCTGCTATACGGGAGGCTTCTCCGTTTATGCCATGCGAGGCAATGCCAAGGCTGTGCATTCTGTGGACAGCAGTGCCAAGGCCATCGAGCTGACCAATGAGAACATTGCGCTCAACTTCCCTGGCGACCCTCGCCATGAGGCCATCTGCGAGGATGCCTTCAAGTATCTCGACGAGCACGACCAGCAGTATGACCTCATCATCCTGGACCCACCAGCCTTCGCCAAGCATCGTGCCGCCCTGCGCAATGCCCTGAAGGGATACACCCGTCTCAATGTGAAGGGATTGCAGCGCATCAAGAAGGGGGGAATCCTCTTTACCTTCAGTTGCTCCCAGGTGGTTACCAAGGACAACTTCCGTAATGCCGTCTTTACGGCTGCGGCCCAGGCAGGTCGCAAGGTGCGTATCTTGCACCAGTTGCACCAGCCTGCCGACCATCCTATCAACATTTATCACCCAGAGGGTGAGTACCTGAAGGGCCTCGTGCTCTATGTGGAATAAAATGACGATGAAGAATATTTCGATGATGATAGTCTTGGTCTCTGGTATCCTGTTCGGTATGGCTAGTTGTGGCCCGTCCAAGCAGGAGCGCCATAGGCTGAGCAAGTTGGAGAAGGCACGCCAGGACAGTCTAGACAGCGCTGCCCTCAAGGTGGCGGTGCTGCCTACGCTTGATTGCCTGCCTGTCTATGTGGCTTACGACGATAGTCTGTTCAAGTCGCAGGGCGTGTTGGTTCATCTGCGTCGCTATACCGCCCAGATGGACTGCGATACGGCCATTGCCCGCAAGAGGGTAGAGGCGACGGTGAGCGATCTCTTCAGGACCGCCAGGCTGGAAAGGAAAGGCGTAGGCTTGTTCTATCCGATTTCGACCAATCTCTATTGGCAGTTGATAACCAACAAGAAGGCTCGTATCTCAGACCTCAAGCAACTGTCAGACAAGATGATAGCCATGACCCGCTATTCGGGCACCGATTATCTTGCCGACCTCGCTGTCGAGACAGCCAAGCCTAAGTATGATGTCTATCGTGTGCAAATCAACGACCTGGGCATTCGCCTTCGCATGTTGCTCAACAACGAGATGGATGCCATGTTGCTGCCAGAGCCACAGGCTACCAAGGCGCGCCTTGCCCAGCATGTCGTGCTGATGGATAGTCGTGATAAGAACCTTCAACCGGGTGTCATCGCCTTTCGCGATGTCGTGAGAAAAAATGCCAGCCGTCAGCAACAGCTGAAGCTCTTCTTGAAGGCATACGATGCTGCCGTTGACAGCATCAACAAGAATGGCCTCCAGCATTATGCCGATCAGGTAATAAAATATTGTGGGGTGGATGCCCAGACGGTTAAGCAGCTTCCCCGCCTCAAGTACGAACATGCCATGGAACCTCGCAAAAGAGATTTAGACTTAGCTCGCAGTTGGGTAAAATGATGTTTCATGTTTATTAAATAATATTGATATGAGTGACGATAGCAAAAAACTTAAATTTGAAGAAGTGTGTGATGCTGATGATACAGTGTTGCATTCCTTCCAGCAAATAGTCCGCCTAATGGGGGAGAATCCAGAGGTTAAGGCTAAGTATTCGCCAGAACTAGATGAGGCGGCTTCCCATGTGGAGGAACTCAAGGTAATGCAGGATGCAGAGGGTTCCGAAAGGTTGGTGCTTGATGCTGAGGTGATTGCAAAGATTTATGATAAGCTGGATCTCAAGCTCTGTGCATTGCTTGGCAAGTGCTTTTTTGATACAGTCAAGCCGAACTCTGCAAACCTACAGCAGTACTTGGAGATAGCTAGTGAGGTGCCTGTCAGTGGACAACCAGACAAGCTGTTGGATGCCTTTGCGCAGTTCGTGTCGGATGAAGCGATGGTAAGTTTGCAACCTGGTACGGAAAAGCAGAAGATGCAGGCGCTTGCCAAGTTGAGAAAGAAGCAAGACAAGTTGCGCAAGTGCGCATTCTATGCACTCTTGTGCAATTATGGCTGGAGCGAAGCAGAGCGTGATGCTTACGAGCGTCTCTTGTTGTCGCCACTTGTCGATGAGCTTACGACCCTTCAGTTGGTGGGGGCGATAGTGGTGTCTGGCACGACATTCTTTGATTATGGCAAGTTTCATTGTCTCTTCGAGCTTTATCAGAAAGCAGAGTCTGAGACCTTGAGACAGTATGCCTTGGTGGGATTCTTGCTGATTAGCTCAGGGACGATTAGCATCACGGCTCTTAGATTGATAAGACAGGCGTTCTCTGATAAGCTTGACCAGGAGGAGCGAGAGGGCTCCCATCAGTTCTTGAAAGATGTTTTGGGAGTGCAGAAGCTGCTTACCCTCAGCGTGGCCAGTGAACCACTCAGCAAGAAATTGGCTCGCGATATGCACCATGCCATGGGAAAGTCTATGTTTAGAGGTATCCAGCAAAAGATAGAAGATTTAGAGAATGGCCTCACGCCTGATGACGAGTATGATGAGTATGATGATGCTGACGATGCTGATGATGCAAACGATGAAAGTGGTGACATTGATGAGCTTTTTGAATTGCCTGATAGTTTGCTTGATGAGGAGACCAACAATCTCTTGGACGACATGAGTGAACAGGGCGTCGATTGTTCCATCGCACACTTCCCCAACCTCGCCAGTGCCAAGTTCTTTGATGAGATGGTCAATTGGCTCTTGCCTTTCGACCCTAACCATCCTATGGTGCTCAATGTGGAGAAACTCTTAGGTTTCAAACTTTCGCCAGCCTTCTTCCGCAGGGCTTTGACGATGAGCAATCTGGATGCATATGGCATACTCTCTTTGGCAGAGGAACACCCAGAAGACAGCATGGAGTTTTTTCAATCTTTCCGTATGAGCGACGATGAGGATGTCGATGATGCATCTGGGGATGAGACGATAAATAAGATGGACGACGCGAAGAGAGTCATGTTGATACGTCGCTCCTTCATCCGCAGTCTTTATCGCTTCTATCGCTATTCAAGGTTTGCTGATGACTTCTTAGACCCGTTCAATCAGAAGAATGTTCCCAATAAAGATGGTTATCAGCTTTATTCCTTCCTGTCATTCCCAGTCTTTAAGGATCCACGGCTCAAGAATTTGCGCCTCTATGCTGCTCGTTATGCCTGCAAGTTGGAGAACTATAAGCAAGTGCCGTGGTTGCTGAAGAATTTTGGACAGGAAACGGTAGAGGTTCATTTTATGCTTGCAATGGCTTATCAAGTCCAGAATGAGTTTGATGTTGCTTTGCTTCATGCACGACGTGCATTGGACATGAAGCCTGACTCTATGATTTTGCGTAAGCTCTTCTGCTACTGCAATAAGTGTGATGGGCACGGCGAGACCTTCGTGGAGCAGGGGCTGCAACTTGCCAAGGAAATCAAGGATCCCGTGGTGCTCTATAACCTGCAGGTTGACATCATCAAGGTTCTCTTGGAGATGGATGAGGTGGAACGAGCTGTCAATCTATGTTATGAGGTGGAGTATAAGAACCCAGACAGGCAGTACATCAAGGCTTTGCTATGCCTGTGCTTGTTGAGACGACAGGGCGAACACTACGAGGAATCTGTGGCTAAGGCTAAGAAGCTGATGGATGAAGACGACGGCATCTTTGGCGGTCTCGATGATAAGGGGACAAAGAAGATTGATTCCATGGCTACCTTTTTTGAGATCATTGGCACCATGATGGAATCCGACCCAGAGGCGATGGCTTTGTTCTCCTATTGCCATGGCTTGGTGGCACTCATGGAGAGTAAGAGTGCCCTCGCCATCGAGTTCTTCTGCAATGCTTATGGGGCATGGTACAACCAGAAACAGCAGCATTACTTGGGATTCCTCTTAATCAATCATGACTCCAAGTGGCTCATCGAGAAGTACCATTACTCGCTTCAGGGACTCATGTTTATGCGCACTACGGTGGCCATCAATCATGATAAAATGGTAGAGAAAATAGAGAAATATGCCAGCAACGAATAATAACAATAGGAACAATAAGCCCCAGATAGACCAGAATTACGCTCATCTCCAACCTCAGGCGGTGGAGCTGGAGCGTGTGGTGCTGGGCTCATTGATGATCGACTCGGATGCCTTCTCCATGGTGTCAGAGGTCTTGAAGCCTGAGACCTTCTATGACCCTCGTCACCAGAAGATATACCAGGCTATCCAGACCATGAACATGGAGGAGCGACCTGTCGACATCATGACGCTCACCGACGAGCTCTCCAAGATGGGAGAGATAGAGAAGGTGGGAGGTGCTCAGTACCTGATGGAGATTTCCTCGGCGGTGGCCTCGGCTGCCCACGTGGAGTATCATGCCCGCATCCTGGCACAGAAGTATCTGCAGCGTCAGCTCATCCACTATGCTGGTGAGATCGAGACTGAGGCTTTTGACGAGAGCGTGGATGTAGACGAGCTGATGCAAAAGGCGGAGGGTGACCTCTTCCAGCTCTCGCAGAACAACATGAAGCAAGACTATACCCAGATAGACCCTGTCATCCATGAGGCTGTGGATATCTTGCAGAGGGCTGCCGCCAACAAGGGCGGACTCACGGGTATCCCTACGGGCTACCAGGGACTGGACGACATGACCTCTGGTTGGCAAGCGTCCGACCTCGTCATCATCGCCGGTCGACCTGCCATGGGTAAGACTTCCTTCGCGCTGAGCATCGCCAAGAATGTGGCGGTGGATTACCATATCCCCATCGGCTTCTTCTCTCTTGAGATGAACAACGTTCAGCTGGTAAACCGTCTCATCAGCAATGTGTGTGAGATTTCGGGTAAGAAGATCCTGAACGGACAGTTAGACCCTAGCGAGTGGGAACAGCTTGACAGCAGGTTGCGCAACCTCACCGGAGCTCCCATCTTTGTGGATGACACGCCGGGTCTCTCGGTGTTCGAGCTTCGTACCAAGGCTCGCCGACTGGTGCGAGAGAAGGGCGTCAGGTTGATCATGATCGACTACCTGCAGCTGATGAACGCCAACGGCATGAAGTTTGGCAGCCGTCAGGAGGAGGTGTCTACCATCTCTCGTTCGCTCAAGGGTCTTGCCAAGGAGCTCAACATCCCTGTGCTCGCCCTCTCCCAGTTGTCTCGTAACGTTGAGAACCGTGAGGGTCTGGAGGGCAAGCGACCACAGCTGAGCGACCTTCGAGAGTCGGGTGCCATCGAGCAGGATGCCGATATGGTGCTCTTTGTGCATCGCCCGGAGTATTATCACATCTACCAGGACGAGAAGGGAAACGACCTCCACGGCATGGCGCAGATTATCATCGCCAAGCACCGTAAGGGTGCCACGGGCGATGTGCTCCTCAACTTCCGTGGCGAGTTCACCCGATTCCAGGACCCTACCAATTCTTATGCTCCGATGGAGCAGGGGGGCGAGATCATCGGCTCCAAGATGAATGGGGGCGAGAACGGCAACGTTCCACCGCCTCCTCTCGGTGGTGTGGACGGCCAGATGCCTCAGCCCCCTAACCCTAACGAGCAGCCGCCTTTCTAGCCTGTGAAGGCCGGATGCGGCTCAAATTGCGCCTTGATATTGCACATTTCTTACGGATTTGGGTAATGAAAGATGAAAGAAATAAGAAATTGTTAGTATATCTATTAAAAAAGTTATAAATTGTTTGCGTATATCAAAGAAATATATTACCTTTGCAAGCGAATTAATAAACATAACAATTAATAGACAGAGAAATGGGAACAATATCTTTGAACATTACAAGCATTATCATTCGACGTCGACTACAGCACGTGGGCGGAAGTGACAAGGTGTGCGTATAGTTCATGGATAGAGATATATGAAGCCTTTCTACACTTCCGCCAGAGGAGTGGGAAAGGCTTTTTCTCTTCTTAATGGAAAATTAAAACATTAATATAGATATGAGTGACAGATTATTTATTTTCGATACGACCCTTCGCGATGGCGAACAGGTGCCTGGGTGTCAGTTGAACACAGTAGAGAAGATTCAGGTTGCCAAACAGTTGGAGCAGTTGGGCGTGGATGTCATTGAGGCGGGATTCCCTATCTCCAGCCCAGGCGACTTCAATTCGGTGGTAGAGATTTCTAAGGCCGTCACATGGCCTACCATCTGCGCGCTGACACGTGCGGTGGAGAAGGATATCGATTGCGCTGCTGAGGCCTTGCAGTATGCCAAGCACAAGCGTATCCATACGGGTATCGGTACCAGCGATAGCCATATCAAGTATAAGTTCAACTCTACCCGTGAGGAAATCATCGAGCGTGCGGTGGCTGCTGTCAAGTATGCCAAGAAGTATGTCGAGGATGTGGAGTTTTATGCCGAGGATGCTGGTCGTACCGACAATGAGTACTTGGCTCGTGTCGTAGAGGCTGTCATCAAGGCTGGAGCCACCGTGGTTAACATTCCTGATACCACTGGCTATTGCCTCCCGGATGAGTATGGTGCCAAGATTAAGTATCTGATGGAGCACGTGGACGGCATCGAGAACGCTCGACTGTCTACCCACTGCCATAACGACCTGGGCATGGCTACCGCCAACACCTTGCAGGGCGTACTGAATGGTGCGCGCCAGGTGGAGGTTACCATCAACGGTATCGGTGAGCGTGCTGGTAACACTTCGCTTGAGGAAATCGCCATGATCCTGAAGTGCCACAAGGGCATCAACATTGATACCAATATCAATACCACCAAGATTGTGCCTACCTCTCGCATGGTGAGCAGCTTGATGAATATGCCTGTGCAGCCTAACAAGGCTATCGTGGGACGTAATGCCTTCGCCCATTCTTCTGGCATCCACCAGGATGGCGTGCTGAAGAATGTACAGACTTACGAGATTATGGACCCTAAGGATGTGGGACTGGATGATAACGCTATCGTCTTGACTGCTCGCTCGGGTCGTGCTGCCTTGAAGTATCGCCTCCACGTTAATGGCGTGGATGTTGAGGACGAGGTGAAGCTCGACAAGATTTACAAGAAGTTCCTCCAGTTGGCTGACAAGAAGAAGGAAGTGACAGACGAGGATGTCCTGATGCTCGCTGGTGCCGATTCAGCCGACCATCACGGCGTACAGCTCGACCACCTCCAGGTAACCACTGGCAAGGGTGTGAAGAGCGTGGCTAGCATCGGCCTTGACATCGCTGGTCAGAAGTTTGAGTCTGCCTCTTCAGGCAATGGTCCTGTGGATGCAGCCATCCGTGCCCTCAAGAAGATTATCACCAAGGAGATGAACCTCAAGGAGTTTACCATCCAGGCCATCGACAAGGGCTCCGACGATGTGGGTAAGGTTCACATGCAGGTGGAGTACGATGGTCATGTATATTATGGCTTCGGTGCAGACACGGACATCGTCACCGCTTCCGTGGAGGCTTACATCGACTGTATCAACAAGTTCAAGATAAGATAAGTAGCCCCAATAGGCAAATAGATAAAGACAAAACATATAACATTAAGATATTATGAATACATTATTCGACAAGATTTGGGACAAGCATGTTGTCCAGATTGTTCCAGACGGTCCTACCCAGCTTTACATCGACCGTCTCTACTGTCACGAAGTAACATCACCTCAGGCATTTGCAGGAATGCGTGCGCGCGGACTCAAGATGTTCCGCCCAGACCAGATTTTCTGCATGCCAGACCACAATACTCCTACCCACGACCAGGACAAGCCTATCGAGGATCCTGTGTCTAAGAAGCAGGTTGACACCTTGGCAAAGAACACCGCCGACTTCGGTGTCACTCACTTTGCCATGAACACCAAGGACAATGGCATCATCCACGTGGTAGGTCCTGAGAAGGGACTCTCCCTGCCAGGCATGACCATCGTGTGCGGTGACTCTCATACCTCTACCCATGGTGCGATGGGTGCCGTAGCCTTTGGTATCGGTACCTCTGAGGTGGAGATGGTGATGGCTTCTCAGTGTATTCTGCAGAGCAAGCCAAAGTCTATGCGCATCAGCATCAATGGCAAGCTCGCCAAGGGCGTTACAGCCAAGGATGTGGCTCTCTACCTGATGAGCCAGCTCACTACCAGTGGTGCCACCGGTTACTTCGTGGAGTATAGTGGCGATGTAGTGAAGGACATGAGCATGGAGGGTCGTCTTACCCTTTGCAACCTCTCTATCGAGATGGGTGCCCGTGGCGGTTTCGTAGCTCCTGATGAGACTACGTTCGAGTACATCAAGGGTCGCGAGTACGCTCCTAAGGGCGAGGAGTGGGACAAGGCAGTGGCTTACTGGAAGACCTTGAAGAGCGGCGATGACGCTGTGTTCGACAAGGAGCTTACCTTCGATGCCAAGGACATTGAGCCTCGCATCACCTACGGTACCAACCCAGGCATGGGTATCGGTATCACCGAGAGCATCCCAACTCTCGACCAGATTCCTGAGGAAGAGCAGGCTGGATTCAAGAAGAGCCTCAACTACATGGGCTTCCAGCCAGGCGAGAAACTGGAGGGTCATCCTATCGACTACGTGTTCCTTGGTGCTTGTACCAATGGCCGTATCGAGGACTTCCGTGTCTTTGCTTCCATCGTTAAAGGTAAGAAGAAGGCAGACGGCGTAACTGCTTGGCTTGTACCAGGTTCATGGTTGGTGGATAAACAAATACGTGAAGAGGGTATTGATAAGATTGTTGAGGCCGCCGGCTTCGAGATCCGTCAGCCAGGATGCTCTGCTTGCTTGGCAATGAACGATGACAAGATTCCAGCAGGCAAGTACTCCGTAAGTACCTCCAACCGTAACTTCGAGGGTCGCCAGGGACCAGGTTCCCGCACCATCCTTGCCAGTCCATACGTGGCTGCTGCAGCTGCCATCACTGGTAAGATTACCGACCCACGAGAGTTTATGTAATGTTAAGTGTTCAATGTTAAATGCTAAATTGAGATGAAACAGAAATTCAATGTAATCACATCAAGCTGCATCCCTCTTCCTTTGGAGAATGTAGATACCGACCAGATAATTCCAGCCCGCTTCCTCAAGGCCATCGACAAGGAAGGCATGGGCGACAACCTCTTCCGTGACTGGCGCTACAACGCCGATGGCACGCCAAAGCCAGACTTCGTGATGAACGACCCTTCTTACAGTGGCGTCATCCTCGTGGCTGGCAAGAACTTCGGTTCCGGCTCTTCTCGTGAGCACGCTGCCTGGGCTATCGCCGGTGCTGGCTTCCGTGTGGTCATCAGCTCTTTCTTTGCTGATATCCACAAGAACAACGAGCTCAACAACCTCGTATTGCCAGTGGTAGTGAGCGAGCCTTTCCTGAAGGAACTCTTCGAGAGCATCGACAAGGACCACAAGACAGAGGTGAAGGTGGACCTGCCTAACCAGACCGTTACCAACCTGGCGACCGGCAAGAGCGAGCACTTCGAAATCAATGGCTACAAGAAGCATTGCTTGGAGAATGGTCTTGACGACGTAGATTTCCTCGTTCAGAACCGCGACAAGGTTGAGGCTTGGGAAGCAAAGAATAAGTAAGGAAAAGAGCAGCTGGCGTTTAGCCACTATATCGATAGGCGCCAATGCCTATATCGGAATGGGGTAACGCTTATATCGGCATGTGTACATGCTTATATCGGCATAGGCCAATGCCTATATCGACATGTGTAATCGCTTATATCGGCATTCGCAATCGCCTATAGGAGAATCGGGCGATGCCGATATAGGCATACACTTCTTTCGATATCGGCGCAGGTACCATTGCACACAGCTGCTCGGAATGTAAGATAATAAAGGAAATGAAAGTTAACGGAAAGAGAGAAAACACTCGTATCAGGGAGATCGAAATCATGGACTCCACGCTGCGTGACGGCGAGCAGACCAATGGCGTTTCGTTCTTGCCCCACGAGAAATTGATGATAGCAAGGATGCTGTTGCACGACATCAATGTGGATCGCATTGAGGTGGCTTCGGCACGAGTTTCGGAAGGTGAAAAGGATGCTGTCGCTCGAATTTGCCGTTATGCTAAGACGATAGGTAAGCTAGATGCCGTCGAGGTATTGGGATTTGTGGATAACAACAAGAGCGTTGACTGGATTGCCGAATGCGGCGGCCATGTCATCAATCTCCTAGCCAAGGGTAGCTACAAGCACTGCACACAGCAGCTCAAGATGTCGCCTGAGGAGCATTTGGCTCACATCAAGCAGACCATTGATTATGGCTTGGGCAAGGGGTTCACCATCAATCTGTATCTGGAGGATTGGTCGAGTGGCATGCGCGACTCCCGTGATTATCTCTTCATGATGATGGACGAGTTGGTGAAGCTGCCAATCAAGCGATTCCTCTTGCCTGATACACTCGGCATCCTGAACCCATTGGAGTGTGTGGAGTATATACGCCTGATGGTGCGCCGTTATCCTGAGAGCCATTTCGACTTCCATGCCCACAACGACTACGACCTTGCCGTGAGCAACTCGTTGGCTGCCGTGCTGAGTGGTGCCAAGGGACTCCACGTTACGGTCAATGGACTGGGCGAGCGTTGTGGCAATGCGCCACTCGCCAGTGTGCAGGTTATCCTGAAGGACATGTTCCATGCCAAGACCAACATCAAGGAAGACCGCCTGAACGACATCTCCCGCCTCGTGGAGGGATACAGCGGCATCGCCGTGGCCCCTAACACGCCTGTGGTGGGAGAGAACGTGTTCACCCAGGTGGCTGGCGTACATGCCGATGGCGACAACAAGGACAAGCTATATTGCAACGACTTGATGCCTGAGCGCTTCGGCCGCCATCGTGAGTATGCACTCGGCAAGAACTCCGGCAAGGCGAACATCATCCAGAATCTCAACGAGCTGGGATTGGAGCTGACCCCTGAGCAGACCAAGGCGGTGACCAAGCGTATCACCGAACTGGGCGACCGTAAGGAGCTCGTCACCCAAGACGACCTGCCTTACATCGTGAGCGATGTGCTGAAGCATAACACGCCAGAGGATAAGGTGAAGCTGGTGAGCTACATGGTCTCTACATCCTACGGTCTGAAACCTATCGCCAGTGTGAAGGTGGAGATAAACGGCAAGGAATATGAGGACCAAAGCACGGGCGATGGCCAGTATGATGCCTTCGTGCGTGCCCTTCGCAATATCTACAAGGTGAAGCTGGGCAAGACATTCCCGCTGCTTGACAATTATCAGGTGAGCATCCCACCAGGTGGCCGTACCGATGCCCTCGTGCAGACCGTCATCACATGGCGTGAGGGCAACCGCATCTGGCGCACACGTGGTCTCGATGCCGACCAGACCGAGGCTGCCATCAAGGCAACGCTCAAGATGATCAACATGTATGAGGCTGATGAGAGCGACGAGCAACCTACTTCGCCTCGCAACCTCGACATGGAAAGTTAGGAGCTTTTTAAGTTAGGAGTTAGAAGTTAGAAGTTAGAAGTTAGAAGTTAGGAGTCTTCTTCTGCTGCTGACGGTTTTTGATAGGATATAAACATTAAAATAATAATAAAGATGAAATTAAACATTGCAGTTCTCGCCGGTGATGGTATCGGACCAGAGATCATGAAGCAGGGTGTGGCTGTCATGGACGCTATCGCCCAGAAGTTCAACCACGAGTTTACTTACAACGAGGCTATCTGTGGTGCCCATGCCATCGACGAGGTAGGCGACCCATTCCCAGAGGAGACTTTCCAGACCTGTATGAAGGCTGACGCTGTGCTCTTTGCTGCGGTAGGTGACCCACGTTTCGACAACAACCCTACAGCCAAGGTTCGTCCTGAGCAGGGCTTGCTCGCCATGCGTAAGAAGTTGGGCTTGTTCGCCAACGTTCGCCCTGTGGCTACCTTCGATTGCTTGCTCCACAAGAGCCCATTGAAGGACGAGCTCCTCAAGGGTGCAGACTTCGTGGTAATCCGTGAGTTGACCGGTGGTATGTACTTCGGTGAGAAGTACCAGGACAATGACAAGGCATACGATACTGATATCTACACTCGTCCTGAGATAGAGCGCATCCTGAAGGTTGCCTTCGAGTACGCCATGAAGCGCAACAAGCACTTGACCGTGGTAGACAAGGCAAACGTGTTGGCTTCTTCTCGCCTCTGGCGTCAGATTGCCAAGGAGATGGAGCCACAGTATCCTGAGGTGAACGTAGACTACATGTTCATCGACAACGCTTCCATGCGTGTGTTGACCGAGCCTACCTTCTTCGATGTCATTGTGACAGAGAACACCTTCGGCGACATCCTGACTGATGAGACCTCTTGCATCACAGGTTCCATGGGCTTGCAGCCATCCAGCTCTCTTGGTGAGCACACACCATTGTTTGAGCCTGTACATGGTTCTTGGCCTCAGGCAGCTGGCAAGAACTTGGCTAACCCTGTGGCACAGATTCTCTCAGCAGCCATGCTCCTTGAGCACTTCGGCTTGAACGAGGAGGGTGCTTTGATTCGCAAGGCTGTTGACGCTTCTCTCGATGCCAATGTTCGCACACCTGAGATTCAGGTGGAGGGCGGTGCCCAGTATGGCACTACTGAGGTTGGCGAGTGGATTGTCAACTACATCAAGAACGCATAAGCGACCTCTGAAATATTTTTAAAATATCTTATAAAAGGCAACTTTTCTATTTATTTAATAGGAGGGTTGCCTTTTTGTTGTTATAAAATGCGTACCTTTGTAGCCATGAAGAAGAATGTATTATTATTAGCTATGGGTGGGTTGCTGGCTTGCCCCTTGTCGGTGGCAGCCCAGCAGAGCAGTCGTGAGCACACTGTCCAGCAGAAGGAGCAAAACAAGGCATTGCGTGACTCGCTCGCCGAGGCTACGCAGGTCTTGGCCTATCATCCCGACAGCATTGACCTCCGGCTGAAGAAGGCGGCGTGGAACATACAGTTGGAGCAATGGCAATATGCCAAGGACGACCTCGACAAGGTGTTGTTCCTCAACAACACCAACATCGCCGGTCTCTTTTATCGTGCCTTCGTCAATGAGAAGCTGTTGCGCTATAACTTTGCCCGCCTCGATTACCAGAACCTCCTGGTCTTGGTGCCGGGCAACTTCCAAGCACAGCTGGGCTTGGCACTGCTCAATGAGAAGGACAAGCATTACACCGAGGCATACGACGGCATCAACAACCTGATAGAGCAATATCCCGACAGTGCTGCCGCTTATGCGGCGCGTGGGGGCATCGAGAAGGAGAGGGGCAAGCTGGAACTTGCCGAGTACGACTATGCCAAGGCCATCACGCTCGACGATGACAACCAGGACTATCGCATCAACCATATCGACTTGCTCATCCTGCTGGGCAGGAAGCTCGATGCTTACGATGAGCTGGATGCCTTGCAGCGCAAGGGCGTGAAGGCAGGGCAGCTACAGGAGTTTTACCGACGGCTGAGAGCCAAGGGCAAGAGATAATGGCTCTTATGTCTTAAAAGATGTCAAAAGAAGAAAACTATTTGCGCATGTCTGGTTTTATTCGTACCTTTGCACAGGCTTTAGGCGACTTGTCGTCTGCCTGCCAGTATCAACGGATTAACTCGCAAATAGTTTTTTTATATGTATAAAGTAAGTAGCAGCCCCATGTGGGGAAAGTGTTTTGTGCTTGTGGCATGCCTCTTCTTGCTAGTGGCATGCGACACGGTGTTCGATGTGCATCCCTATGATGTGCGTGTAAAGGGAAAGACCAAGCTGAATGCCTCAAACGTGGCTCGCATCGAGGCGAGCGTGAAGTCGAAGGATACCATCCGCTTTGCTTTCATCAGCGATTCCCACCAGTGGTTGGATGACTTGAAAAAGGAAGTAGCCCATATCAATGGAAAGGGAGATAGCATCGATTTCGTGATTCATGGAGGCGATGTGAGCGATTTTGGGGCAACGAGAGAGTTCTTGTGGACACGTGATGAGTTGCTCAAGCTGAAGAAACCCTTTGTTGTTATGTTGGGCAACCATGACTGCCTGGGCACGGGTGAGGAAACGTATGAGGAAGTATTCGGCAATCCCGACTTTAGCTTTATCGCCGGCAGGGTGAAGTTTTTGTGCCTCAACACCAACGCGATAGAGTATGATTATTCTCGACCAGTGCCCAACTTCGAGTTTATGGAGGAACAGGTAACGGCAGATTCTGCCGACTTTGACCGCACCGTGGTTTGCATGCATGCCGAGCCTTATTCGGAACAGTTTAATAACAACGTGGCGAAGGTGTTCAATTACTACATACACACCAGTTGCCCCGTCTTCAGTTCTGCCTGGCTGGGCATGGTCACCACATCCGCATCAATGACCTCTATGATGATGGCACGTTGTTTTATATGACGGCGAGCAGCCATTTCCGTCAGTATTATATATTCACTCTTACTCCATCGGGCTATAACTATGAAATCGTTGACTTTTAAATATCTCCAGCTTTTCTTGAGCATTTTTCCCTTGATGAGTGTTGCGCAGACAAAGGAAGCGAGTGGGAACTCAGGTATGATGCCCAAGGTTTCATCTGCTCCTTCAGCTGTTGCTCCTACTTCTTCAGATTCTGTTTCTTTGGATTTAAATCTAAGTAAGTACGACAAGCATTCTATGCGCTATCGGGCGCATTGGAACCTGCTGATTCCTACACAAGGCGTGATTCAGACTTGTGGCAACATGGGCATAGTTTCTCTAGGTGTTGGCTGGGATTATGGGCGTAAGCGCAAGTGGGAAACCCACTTGATGTTGGGCATTATCCCGAAGTATGACTCTTCAAGCATGAAGTTTACACTTACTCTCAAGGAGAACTTTACGCCTTGGCGCTCTGACATGGGTAAGGGTTGGACATTTGAGCCGTTGGAGTGCAGCCTTTACTTTAATACGGTGTTTGGGCATGACTTCTGGACCAAGCAGCCTACCAAGTATGAGAGTGGTTATTACCCGTTCTCCACTCGTGTCCGCCCAAATCTGGCGTTGGGCGAGCGATTCAAATATGAGATACCTAACAGCCGTCGCAAGAGCATCAAGAGCGTAACATTCTTCTATGAGTTGGGAACCAACGACATCTATTTCATGCGTTTCTTTCGCAATGGCAATGCAGGCTTCTGGGATGTCTTCGGGCTCTCACTGGGCGTCAAGGTGCAATACTTGTAGTGAAGACTAGTCCTTGCAAACATGGTATGTTTCTGTGAAGGCTAGTCCTTGCAAACATGGTAGGTTGCATGGAACTCATTGATGAGCTTCGCCACTCGCTCCACATCTGTCTTGTCCATGGATTGGTTGCAAGGCAGGCTGAGCTCTTCCGCATGGATGCGCTCCGTGATGGGGAGCTTCAGCTGGTTCCAGGAGTGGTAGCATTGCTGCTGGTGGGGTGGGATAGGATAATGGATCATCGTCATCACACAGTTGGCATGCAGGAATCTCTGCAGCTCGTCACGCTGCTTGGATAGGATTGGGAAGATGTGGACCACGTTTTCCTTGATGGGCGCATACATTTGCCTAGGGATGTAGAGGTGGCCGTTGGGCTCTATGCATTCCAGGTAGTGGAGCGCCAGCTCCTGTCGCCTCAAGTTGATTTCGTCGAGATGGGGCAGCTTGACATCCAGTACCGCCGCCTGTATCTCGTCCATTCTCGAGTTTCTTCCTTGGTAGTCGAACACGTATTTCCTCGAACTGCCATAGTTGCCTAGTGCCCTGATGGCGCTGGCGAGCTCATCGTCGTCGGTGGTCACGGCACCCGCATCGCCCAGTGCTCCCAGGTTCTTGCCAGGGTAGAAGCTGTGGGCGGCGGCATCGCCGATGCTTCCAGTTCTCCGTCCCTTGTAGAGGCATCCGTGAGCTTGGGCGTTGTCCTCGAATAGCATCAGGTGATGCTTCTTGCAGAGGTATAGCATCTGTTGGGTGATGCTGCACTTGCCGTAGAGATGCACCGTCATGATGGCGCGTGTCTTCTGGGTGATGCGCTTCTCGATGAGATTGCAGTCCATCTGCATGTTCTCCAGGGTTGGCTCGATGAGGACAGGGGTGAGTCCTGCGCTGGTGATGGCAAGGATGGTTGCGATGTATGTGTTGGCGGGTACGATGACCTCGTCGCCATAGTCCAGCCTGCCCAGTTCTATCTCGGCTTGCAGGATGAGCTTGAGTGCGTCGAGCCCATTGCCGCAACAGATGCAGTTGCGGGTACCGATATATTCTGCATAATGTTTCTCAAAGGCATCTATGGCCTTGCCTTGCAAGTACCATCCGCTGTCCACCACTTCCTCCATCGCCTTCATGATGTCTTTCTCGTAGGGCGCGTTGATGTCCTTCAGATTCAGATAACTTATTTCTTTGTTCATTTTCTTTCTTGATGTTGAGTGTTACTGTGCTATCTTCGGGGGAGCGTGTTGCTTCCTTCCCTGATGATGAGTGCCACTGTTCCGTTGGAGCAATTGCAAATTTGATGCCAAATTCCCTTGCCGATGATGAGGGCTTTGTAGGGATGGTTGAGGTGGAACCTTATCGCCTGTTGCTGCGTGCTGTTGGAACCTTGGCTTGTCGTGATGTCAAAAGAGCCCGACAGTGCCACAATCATCATCTTCCCCTGCGCATATCGTTCTGCCGGACAATCCTCGCCTGCCGCCATTTCATATTCCCATTCCACCGTGCCCAGCTCGAAGGGTGCGTGGATGTTTTCCTCGGCGACAGTCAGGCTGCCACGAGGGTCGTATATCTTGGGTAAGTCTATGAGATAAGCTATTTCTTTTTTCATATATATGTGCTATTGGGGCATTGTATGTGCTATTGTGGCATTGTATGTGCTATTGTGGCATCTGCCTTTGAATAATAACGTAGGGTTGGGGAAATTATTTTATGGGGAACGCAAAAAATAGGTGCAGGGCTTGGGGATGGGTGGAAAAGCAAAGAGCAGCTATCTTCTCAGACAACTGCTCTACATTCAATAGGTATTAGTTTTCTTTAAGGTAAAAAGATTGTATTCAGGATAACGCTTGCAAAGATACTAAAAATAATCGGTTTAAAAAAATAAAAATGAAACTATTTTGTCTTAAACACGTATTTTTCTGTCTATTTGTATGTCTAAGGGCTTATTTTGTAAATGATTCTTCATAAAAGCTAACGTTTAGCCAGTTTGGGTACAATAAAAGCAGTAGTCTAGCAGGGGCGCATCCTGTAAACTTAAACAAGGGAAGGATAAGTCTTGCGTGTGCATGTCCTATAGCTAAAACAAGGGAAGGGGGGAGGATTATGGATGGTGTAAAAAAATATAAGGAAGCCCTAAAAGTAGGACTTCCCTATAAGAGGTGTCTAGCGGAGTCGAACCGCTCTACACGGTTTTGCAGACCGTTACCTAACCGCTCGGTTAAGACACCTTGTCTTTATTGAAGTAATCATTTCTGATTTGCGGTTGCAAAGGTACTACTTTTCTTTGGTTCCACCAAATATTTTCGTGACTTTTTTCAAAAAAAGTTGCATTTTCTTGCATTTTCCTTGTTTTTCGCCCATGTTAGGCCCTATCTCTGCACCCTTTTCTTCTTGTTCTGTTCACATTTCTGGTAGAACGGGCATCCTGCGCATTTATAGTCCTTGCACTGGCTCACGCCATGCCATGCCTTATAAATGCGAATGGCGGCATACACGATGCATGCCGCCACCACCAATCCGATAATCAAATATTGGATCATCCTTGCTAATGGGTTATGTGATTAACCTATCGAATGTCAACCTTAACCTACGGCATTGTAGCCATTGGTTGAGTTCTTGCGCATGATGTCACGGATGTTCATTTCCTTGAATCCGTTGGCACGATGAGCCGCCTCCAGTTCTTCCTCCTCCTCGATGTCCTTCTCAGAACGAGTGAAGGTGAAAGCCTTGTACTTAAATTCTGCAATCATCCAGCCTACGAGGGCTACGACGATCAATGCGATAAATCCTACTAATGCGTTCATTGTCTTGTTTTATCTTATTGTTATTTTTGTATTGTCCTACACCTATATTATATAATAATGTGTAACTCCTAACTTCTAACTCCTAACTCCTAACTATTAATAGTCATCGTCTGCCACATCCTCTGCATCGTCGAGCCCCAGGTTCTCAGGGTCCTCGAAGGTAGTGCGGTAGCTTTCCTCGGTGAGCTTGTCGTCGTCGAAGGCATCGTCGTCCTCGTCAGGGTCATTGTAGTGATCCTCAATCTCTGGTGCGTCCTCGTCGTCATCCTCCTCGTCGTCACGGTCGCGGAGCTCATCCTCATGGTCCAGTTCGTCCTCGTCCATGAATTTCATGCGAATCTTCTCCTGCTTTGGCTTCTCCTTGGCGAAGATAGCCTCCACCCATGTACCCTTAGGTACGACGAGCACCTCATAGTCGTCGGCGAGCTTCTTCTCATAGAGACCTCCTGGTTTCTTGAGGCGATCCTTAGGCAGGGTAGTGGTGCTGATGTCGAATCCACTCTCTATGATGTCCTGGATGCTCTGTGGCAAACTCTCCCATCCACCACCGAAGTTGCGCTCCAGCACCTCGATGAGCTTGGTGGCAGTGATGTGGCTGATGTTCTCGTAGGTCAGGTCGGTTACTCGCATGATAGGACGCTTCTTGATGGCGTACTTCACGTTGGCATCGTCGATGCGGAAGGTACCTACCTTGAATCCGCGCTGGGTCAGTTTCTCGATGACCTCAGGACGGTCTACCTGTACTTTCTCCACCTCGAAGGCACTGCGTATGATGTCTAGGTATCTGCGCTGGTTGTCCTTCAGGTCGTTGTCCTTCTCTGCTTGTTCCCAGAGGCGGAACACATCGTTTTCCTGTATATCCCAGACACTGCTCTTGGAGAGTGTCTTGAGAGTGATTGCTTTTTCCTTTTTCATTGTCTTTCCTTTTTTATATGCAAAAGTAAGTACTTCTTTTTTAATATCCAAATTTTCGAGCCTCTTTTTATGTTTTTATACGCATTTTCTTTGTCTTTCCTATTTTTTTCATTACCTTTGCACTATAATGATAATAGAAACTGAATAATACGAATGAGTGAACCATTAGCAGAAAGAATGAGGCCTCGCACGCTTGCCGAGTATGTGGGGCAGAAGCATTTGGTGGGCGAGGGAGCCGTGTTGCGCAAAATGATAGAGGCGGGGCGAATTTCCTCCTTTATCCTCTGGGGACCTCCGGGAGTGGGCAAGACTACGCTCGCCCAGATTGTGGCGCAGACCCTCCAGGTGCCTTTCTTCACGCTCTCGGCGGTGACCAGCGGCGTGAAGGATGTGCGTGAGGTGATAGAGCGTGCCAAGAACGGACGCTTCTTCAACTCGGCTTCGCCAATCCTCTTCATCGATGAGATACATCGCTTCTCCAAGAGTCAGCAAGACTCGTTGCTCGGGGCGGTGGAGAAGGGCATCGTCACCCTGATAGGCGCCACTACCGAGAATCCATCGTTCGAGGTGATTCGCCCATTGCTCTCTCGCTGCCAGCTCTACGTGCTCAAGTCCTTGGGCAAGGACGACCTGGAGGAGCTCCTGCACCGTGCCATCACCCAGGATGTGGAGCTCAAGAAACGTGACATCCAGTTGAAGGAGACGGGGGCGATGATGCGCTTCAGTGGCGGCGACGCTCGCAAGTTGCTCAACATCCTGGAGCTGGTGGTTGAGTCTGCCGGCACCGACCCCGTTGTCATCACCGACCAGATGGTGGAGGAGCAGTTGCAGCAGAATCCGCTTGCCTACGACAAGCAGGGCGACATGCACTACGACATCATCTCCGCCTTCATCAAGAGCATCCGTGGCAGCGACCCGGATGCGGCGCTCTACTGGATGGCACGCATGATAGAGGGAGGAGAGGACCCGCAGTTCATCGCTCGTCGCGTGGTGATCAGTGCCAGCGAGGATGTGGGCTTGGCCAATCCCAATGCCCTCCTGCTCGCCAACGCCGCCTTCGACACGGTGATGAAGATAGGTTGGCCCGAGGCTCGCATCGCTCTAGCCGAGGCAGTGGTCTATCTCGCCACCAGTCCGAAGAGCAACAGTGCCTATCTGGGCATCGATGCCGCCTTGGCAGCCGTCAAGCGAACCGGCAACCTGCCGGTGCCCCTTCATATTCGCAATGCGCCAACCAAGCTCATGGCAGAGTTGGGTTATCATGATGGCTATAAGTATCCCCATGACTATCCGGGCCATTTCACCGAGCAGCAATATCTGCCCGATGACTTGAAGGATGCCCGCTTCTGGCATGCGCAGCACTCGCCAGCCGAGGAGCGACTCTACAACTGGATGGTAACCTGCTGGGGAGAAAGGTTTAAAAGTTAGTAATACGAGAAAGAAATATGAGTATACAAAACGATCCGCAATTCGTGATTACGCTACAGCGTGTCATCGAGTTTATCGGTACTTTTACGTTTGCCCTCTCGGGCATCCGTCTTGCCGCCAGCAAGCATTACGACTGGTTGGGTGGCTTTGTTTGTGGTGTGGCTGTCGCCATCGGTGGCGGTACTATCCGCGATGTGTGTCTGGGCGTGCGTCCATTCTGGATGCTCAGCCCTATCTATATGATATGTACGTTGTTTGCCCAGGTGGTGGTCATCGCATGCCATCATTACCTCAAGCGCCTCGACAACACCTGGTTCCTCTTCGACACCTTGGGATTGGCGCTCTTCAACATTGCCGGTATTCAGAAGACGCTCGACTGTGGCTTCCCTTTCTGGGTCGCCATCATCATGGGGTGCATCACGGGTGCGGCAGGCGGTGTCATCCGTGATGTGCTGCTCAACGAGGAGCCGGTCATCTTCCGCAAGGAGATTTATGCCATGGCATGCATAGCCGGCGGCTTGGCTTACTGGCTGCTCAGTTATCTGGGCGTGAGTCTGTATGTCACGGTCATCGTGGCGTTTGTGGTGGTTTGCGCCATCCGTCTCTTGGCTGTGCGCTATCATATCTCGCTGCCAAAGTTGAGGGATGAGGCGTAGTTCGACTTATATATTTGCGGATTTGCAATCCGCCTTAATCAAATAAAACAATAGATGAAACAACTGAAGACAATCTTGATGCTTGTCTTGGCGATGACACTGCTGTCTGCCACGACGATGAGAGCACAAAACAAGCGTGAGTTCCGTGGTGCCTGGATACAGTGCGTCAACGGTCAGTATCTGGGCAAGAGTACCCAGCAAATCCAGGGGATGCTTACCCAGCAGCTCGACGAGTTGCAGCGGGATGGGGTCAACGCCATCATCTTCCAGGTACGTGCCGAGTGCGATGCGCTCTATCAGAGCGACCTGGAGCCATGGAGCAAGTTCCTTACCGGAGTCCAGGGCAAGGCTCCCAATCCCTACTGGGATCCCTTGCAGTGGATGGTGGAGCAGTGCCACAAGCGTGGCATGGAGATTCATGCGTGGATTAACCCTTACCGTGCCAAGCATGGTTCTACCTCGATGGAGCAGGTGTCGCCTAAGAGTGTGGTGAAGAAACGCCCTGGGCTCTGTTTTAGCTATGACAACCTCGTGCTCCTCAACCCGGGCTTGCAAGAGGCTGCCGACTATATATGCACCGTGGCTGCCGACATCGTGAACCGCTATGACATCGACGGCTTCCATATCGACGATTATTTTTATCCTTACCCTGTCGCAGGCAAGCAGATTCCCGACCAGCAGCTCTATAGCCAGAACCCTCGTGGATTCCGTAACATTGGCGACTGGCGACGCGACAATGTCACCATGTTTGTCAAGCAGCTGGGCGAGACCATCCATCGCATCAAGCCTTGGGTCAAGTTTGGCGTTTCTCCTTTCGGCATCTATCGCAACAAGCGAACATCTGCAATAGGCTCCAATACTTTCGGTCTCCAGAACTACGACGACCTCTATGCCGACGTGCTGCTCTGGGTGAACAATGGACTAATCGATTACTGCGTGCCACAGCTCTACTGGGAGATAGGCAACAAGGCCGCCGACTACAAGACCCTCATCACCTGGTGGAACAAGTATGCGGGCAACCGTCCGCTCTATATAGGTGAGGACATCGAGCGCACCGCCAAGTTTGCCGACCCCGTGAATCCACGCAGCCATCAGCTTCCAGCCAAGCATCGCCTGCACCAGCAGATGAACAATGTGAAGGGCACTGTGCTCTGGTATGCCAAGACGGCTGCCGACAATGTGGGCAACATAGGTCATACCCTGCGCGACTATTACTGGAAGTACCCTGCCTTGCCTCCGTTGATGCCTTTCCTCGACGACAAGGCGCCAAAGGATGTGAAGGGGCTCAAGATGGAGTGGACGGCTGAGGGGCCTGTGCTCACCTGGAAGGCACCGAAGGTGAAGGCGAAGAAATGGGGCGATGTGGTCAACCGCTTCGCCGTCTATCGCTTCGAGAAGGGAGCAGACCTCAATGTCAATGATGTCGCCGCTCTTCAGGCTGTCACCTATGCCGAGCACTTCAAGTTGCCATACGTGAAGGACAAGAAGTATGTGTACGTGGTCACTGCGCTCGACCGTGTGGGCAACGAGAGCAAGGGCAAGAAGATAAAGGTCAATCTTTAGGATTGGCCTTTTTTATGATTTTTTTACCTGTACGGTTGGAATCGACTATACGCCCTGTAAGGGCAAAAGCGTGAATGAGAACTTGCGCTTTTGCTCTTACAGGGCGTTTTTTATAACTTTTATTTCTCTTTTATTTCTTTATCTCCTTTTATAGCTTTAATCTCTCTTTATTCCTCCTTGAGCAAGTCGTCGAGGAAGTCATCGAGGTCGTGGTCAAGGCCCTCCATCAGGTCGCCACCCACGATGATGGTATCGTCGTCGGCGAGATAAAGCTCGCCCAGATTCTCCTTGTCGTCGTCTTCCAGCACAAAGCTGTATGGCTTAAGGATGGCCATGCTGTCTACCGTGCTGGCATTCTTGCGCAACAGGTCGCGCAGCGACTTTGCCACCTCGTCGTAGAAGTTCTCATCCTTGTTGTCTATCCATTGCTCCACCACGCAACGGGTTATCTCGTTGTCGTCGTCGTCGAAGGCAAGCAGCTCGCCGCTGTCTTGTGATACCCTCACGTGGATGTCGGTCAGCACGCTGGTCTCTTCCTCTGAGGCTGGTGCCGGAAATTTTTGAGCCACCTTTCTGATGAAGCGCTCAACTTGCTGGATCGTCTGTTCTGTCATTTCCATAATGTTAGTTTTATGTGTTGCTTGCCGTCCGATGAGCGGGCGCAGCTTTTCTTACTGCAAAGATACACAAAATCACGATACCTAGCAAACATTTAGGTGAAAATTTGACTAAATGGCCCCATAAATCCTGATAGGATGATAGGTTGGGGCTACATTTCGGTTACAAGAAAACGTTTACGCCCTTTTTTGTTTATTTTCTTTTAGATTTTGTTTGCTATTTATTAGATTTGTAGTATCTTTGCAAACGATTAGAATTGTAAACTCGACTTTGCATAATGAGTAATAAGATAAAACATAAGGGAGTCGTTGACCAGGTGGAACCTGGCCGTGTCGTGGTGCGCATCCTCCAGTCGTCGGCATGCAGCGGTTGCAAGGTGGCAAGCCATTGCAATGCCGCCGAGACCAAGGAGAAGCTCATCGAGGTGGCGACCTCGCGGGCGGATGCCTATCAGGTGGGCGACCCAGTGACGGTGGTAGCCGATGCGGTGGTGGGATTCCGTGCCAGCCTCTATGGCTACCTGTTGCCACTGGTGGTGATGGTGGTCACGCTCGTGGTGGTGCTGGCGGCGACCCATAGTGAGGGGGCGGCAGCCCTCTCGGCGCTTGGGGTGCTTATACCTTATTATATAGTACTCTACCTGATGCGCCACAAGCTGAGCAACCGACTCAGTTTCGACATCGAGCTTGGCCAAGGCCTTATTCTCCCGAGAAGAGGCTAGGTGAACAAGAGAGAATATTAACAAAAACAAATACAAACAATTATGAATTTCATTTTGATTGCTATCTTGGTGCTCGGAGCCATCGCCCTCATCGCGGCGCTTGTGCTCTTTGGGGTGTCCAAGAAGTTTGCCGTCGAAGAGGATCCTCGACTGGGACAGGTGAGTGAGATTCTGCCTGGTGCCAACTGTGGTGGCTGTGGCTTTGCCGGATGTTCGGGCATGGCCGCCGCCTTGGTGAAGGGTGCCGACAATGGCAGCATCGAAGGCTTGATGTGCCCGGTGGGTGGAGCCGATGTGATGGGGCAGGTCGCCGACCTCCTGGGCATCGCCGTTGCCAATACGGAGCCTAAGGTGGCGGTGGTTCGCTGTAATGGTTCTTGCGAGCATCGTCCTCGCATCGCCGAGTATGATGGCTTGCACACTTGTGCGGCAATGAACGCTTGCGGTGCGGGCGAGACTGGCTGTGGATTCGGCTGTCTGGGCTGCGGCGACTGTGTGGCTGCCTGCCAGTTTGGAGCCATCTCCATCAATCCTGAGACAGGTCTGCCAGAGGTTGACGAGGAGAAGTGTGGCGGCTGCGGTGCTTGCTCTCGTGCCTGCCCACGACACATCATCGAGCTTCGCAAGAAGGGACCTAAGGGTCGCCGTGTCTACGTGCAGTGTGTCAACAAGGACAAGGGTGCCGTGGCAAAGAAGTCTTGTAGCGTTGCTTGCATCGGTTGCGGTAAGTGCCAGAAGGTCTGCAAGTTCGAGGCTATCACCATTGAGAACAATGTAGCCTATGTAGACTTCAACAAGTGCCGCATGTGTACCAAGTGTGTCGACGAGTGCCCAACAGGTGCCCTCGTCAAGGTTAACTTCCCAATTAAAAAGAAGGAGGAACTAGCATGAATTTGAGAACTTTCAGAATAGGTGGTGTACACCCAGAAGAGAACAAGATTACCGCCGAGATGGCTACCCAGGTGGCAGCCCTCCCTAAGCAGGCCATCTTCCCGCTCGGTCAGCACATCGGTGCGCCAGCCAAGCCTGTCGTTGCCAAGGGTGACAAGGTGAAGGTGGGTACCTTGATAGCGGAGGCTGGCGGCTTTGTCAGTGCTCCTATCTATAGCTCTGTGTCGGGAACTGTATTCAAGATAGACACCTCTATCGATGCCACTGGCTATCGTAAGCCTTGCATCATCATCAACGTGGATGACCAGGATGAGTGGGAGGAGAGTATCGACCGCTCCGACAAGTTGGAGACCCTGGTGAATCATCCCGAGTTGACCCCAGAGGAAATCGTCAACCGCATCAAGGTGGCTGGTGTCACCGGTATGGGTGGCGCAGGTTTCCCTACCTTCATCAAGCTCTGTCCTCCTCCGGGAGCCAAGGCTGAGTGCGTCATCATCAATGGCGTGGAGTGTGAGCCATACATCACCGCCGATTACCGACTGATGATGGAGCATGCCGACGAGATTCTCGTGGGCTTGGACCTCCTCATGAAGGCTGCCAAGGTGGAGAAGGGCTACATCGGTATCGAGGACAACAAGCCTGCTGCCATCAAACTCTTCGAGGAGAAAACTGCTGGAGACGCGCGCATCGAGATTGTGCCTCTCGCCAAGAAATATCCTCAGGGAGGTGAGAAGCAGTTGGTTGATGCCGTGATTCGCCGTCAGGTGCCAGCTCCTCCAGCCATCCCTGTCAACGTTGGAGCGATTGTTCAGAACGTGGGTACTGCCTTCGCTGTTTATCAGGCAGTTATGAAACATAAGCCTCTCTTCGAACGCTATACAACCGTCACTGGTAAGCAGGTGAAGCAGCCAGGCAACTTCCTCGTTCGCATGGGCACGCCATTCTCCCAATTGATTGATGCCTGCGGCGGATTGCCAGAGGGTGACAACAAGGTTTTGGCAGGTGGCCCGATGATGGGCAAGGCAGTGCTGAGCCTCGATGTGCCAGTGACCAAGGGCACCAACTCCATCACCATCCTGACCGATGCCGATGCCCATCGCAAGAAGGCACAGCCATGTATCCGATGCGCCAAGTGCGTGGAGGCATGTCCGATGGGCTTGGAGCCATACCTGCTCGCCACCCTGAGTGTGATGAAGGACTATGAGCGACTGGAGGCGGAGGATGTCACCTCGTGCATCTCCTGTGGCTCCTGCCAGTTCACCTGTCCGTCCCACCGCCCAATCCTCGACAACATCCTTGCCGGCAAGGGTGCCGTGATGGGCATCATCAAGGCTCGCAACGCCAAGAAGTAACTTCCCAATATAACTAAGATAAAAATGAGTAAATTAATCGTTTCACTTTCGCCACATGCCCATGGCAACGAGAGCGTGGAGAAGAATATGTACGGGGTCATCATTGCCCTGGCACCTGCCATCCTCGTCTCGCTCTATTTCTTCGGGCTGGGGTCGGCAGTCGTACTGCTCACCTCCGTGGCGGCCTGCGTTTTCTTCGAGTGGGCCATTACTAAATATCTCCTGAAGGCAGAGCCTAGTCTCACCGATGGTTCCGCCATCATCACGGGTCTCTTGCTGGGCATGAACCTGCCTAGCAACCTGCCGCTCTGGATTATCATCATCGGTGCCCTCTTCGCCATTGGCGTGGGCAAGATGACCTTTGGCGGACTGGGCAACAATCCCTTCAACCCAGCGTTGGTGGGCCGTTGCTTCCTGCTCGTCAGCTTCCCTGCCCAGATGACCTCTTGGCCAGTGGCAGGACAGATGCTGAGCTATACAGATGCCACCACGGCAGCCACTCCGCTTGCCATCATGAAGACCGCCATCAAGACTGGCGACAGCAGTCTCCTCGACCAGCTGCCAGACTCCCTGAGCCTGCTCTTCGGTACGACGGGTGCGGGCTTCGGTGCCGGTACGACGGGTGAGGTTTGCGCCTTCGCCCTCTTGCTCGGCTTGGCTTACATGCTCTGGAAGAAGGTCATCACCTGGCACATCCCGGTGAGCATCATCGCCACCGTCTTCGTGTTCAGCGGCTTGATGCATCTCGCCAACCCAGTCTATGCCAACCCGTTCGCCGTTATCCTGAGCGGTGGCTTGATGCTCGGTGCCATCTTCATGGCCACCGACTATGTCACCTCGCCAATGACCCACAGGGGCCAGCTCATCTATGGTGTCTGCATCGGCCTGCTGACCATCATCATCCGCAACTGGGGTAGCTATCCAGAGGGTATGTCGTTCGCCATTCTCATCATGAATGCGTTCACCCCTCTCATCAACACATACGTCAAACCAAAGCGCTTCGGTGAGAAGCCTGTAAAGAAATAAGGAGGACGAGACATGCAGAAACTAGAATCATCATTGAAGAACATGGTGCTCGTGCTCGTGGGCGTGGCGCTCATCGTGGGTGCCATCCTCGCATGGATCAACCATGTCACTGCCGGTCCTATCGCCGAGAAGGCTGAGAAGTCGCTCGCCGCTGGCATCAAGAGCGTGATGGGCACCGACGACCTCCAGGTGGCTGAGCCAGAGCAAGTGGAGCAGACCATCGACGGCAAGCAGGTAACCTTCACCATCCACAAGTGTTCCGACAAGGACGGCAAGCTGCTTGGTGCCGCCGTGGAGAGCACTACCGGCGGATTTGGTGGCGACCTGAAGGTGCTCGTAGGCTTCGATGCCGACGGCAAGATATTGGGCTACACCATCCTCCAGACCTCCGAGACCCCGGGTCTCGGTGCCAAGGCTGCCACTTGGTTCCAGAAGGACGGCAAGGGCAGCGTGATAGGCAAGAGTCCTAAGGACGGCGACCTGCACGTGAGCAAGGACGACAAGGGCGGCAATGCCGTGGATGCCATCACTGCCTCCACCATCACCAGCCGTGCCTTCCTCAAGGCCATCAACCAGGCTTACGCAGCCTATGTAGGCAAGGGTGTTGACGCAGAGAGCGGTGCCACCCAGGTGAAGGCCAATAACAAGGCCACCGAAAGTACTGGCGCAGAAAACAAGACTTCTAACGAAGAGAAAGGAGTAGACAATGAGTAATATAAAGATTTTGATGAACGGACTCATCAAGGAGAACCCAACCTTCGTGTTGCTCCTCGGCATGTGTCCTACCTTGGCAACCACCACGAGTGCCATCAACGGTCTCTCCATGGGACTCGCCACGATGGCGGTGCTGGTATGTACCAACTTCGTGATTTCTTGCATCAAGAAGATGACGCCCGACATGGTGCGCATCCCAGTGTTTATTGTCGTGATAGCCGCCTTCGTCACCATCCTGCAGATGCTGATGAGCGCCTATGCCCCAGACAGCATCAACCAGGCTTTGGGCATCTACATCCCGCTGATTGTGGTCAACTGTATCATCCTGGGTCGTGCCGAGAGTTTCGCCGCCAAGAACTCTCCAGTGGCAAGTTTGGTGGATGGAGTAGGTTGCGGCCTTGGCTTCACCCTCGCCCTGACCCTCTTGGGATGCGTGCGTGAGATATTGGGAGCAGGCAGCCTCTTCGGTGTGGCTCTGTTGCCAGAGACCACCAACATCCTGGTGTTCATCTTGCCTCCTGGTGCTTTCCTCACCCTTGGCTATCTCATCGCTATATTTAATAAAGTTAGGAGTTAGGAGTTAGGAGTTAGGAGTCTTTCCTGCTCCTGGTCTTGGTTCCAGTTATAAAATACAGAATATAATGGAATATTTATTGATATTTATCTCGGCGATATTCGTCAACAACATCGTGTTGTCTCAGTTCCTCGGTATCTGTCCGTTCCTGGGCGTATCGAAGAAGATTGATACCGCCATCGGCATGGGTGGTGCCATCGCCTTCGTCTTGACCTTGGCCACCATCATCACCTGGCTCGTGCAGAAGTACGTGCTCGATCCGTTTGGCTTGCAGTATCTTCAGACGCTGTCGTTCATTCTCGTGATAGCGGCATTGGTCCAGATGGTGGAGATTATCCTCAAGAAGGTTTCGCCAGCGCTTTACCAGGCACTGGGCATCTTCCTGCCATTGATTACCACCAACTGTGCCGTGCTGGGTGTAGCCATCCTGGTTATCCAGAAGGACTTCAACCTGTTGGAGAGCGTGGTCTATGCCTTCTCCACCGCCCTTGGCTTTGCCTTGGCACTCATCGTGTTTGCAGGCATCCGAGAGCAGCAGGCGTTGGTTCGCATTCCTAAGGGCATGCAGGGCATGGCCATCGTGCTCGTCACCGCATCGCTCCTGAGCCTCGCCTTCATGGGATTCTCTGGTGTAGACAGCGGTCTCAAGGCCTTGTTCGGGTTGGAATAGGACAGCTTTGTGAATCAGGCAGCTTTGTGAATCAGGCAGCTTTGAAACTATAGGAATAAGATGCTACCTGTATGGTTGAAACGGGCTGAAAGGGCAATTCCAACCGTACAGGTTGAGAGGATGTGTCATAAGCCTTTTGAGACTTATGGCGCATCCTCTTTTGTTTGATGGACTGTTGGTGTCGGTTACTCTAGCATCCGTGGTCCTTGAAGAACCCATCGAGCCCCTTGACGATGTAGCCAGCCACGTTTAGTGGCTTCTTGAACTTCTTGCATCGGGCGATGAAGTAGTCCTTTCGCAAGAACCAGATGTGCAAGTCGCCCAAATCACAGAGGCGTAGGCGATGGCAAAGCAGGTGCGCCGTCTTCTCTTCCACCTGGTAGATTACCTTGAGCTTCACGCTTAGCTGTAGCTGATAGCCTTTCAGCTGCTCCAGTCGCTCACCCTTCGGGGCGATGTCCTGGCGGTCATTCACCGTGAATATCACGTGGATGTGATTGTCGTCGTCCGGCTTGGTGTAGGGCTTGTAGTCGATGTACTGGTCGATGATCCCCTTGTCATAGAGGCTCTTCAACTCCTGCTTCGCCACGAGCAGCACATGGTTGTTTAGCTCGCTGAAGTGCTTGTAGACTAGGGGATTGCCCTTCATGAGCTCCGT
The DNA here is from genome assembly GCA_963604545.1 of Lachnospiraceae bacterium. Lineage (GTDB taxonomy): Bacteria > Bacteroidota > Bacteroidia > Bacteroidales > Bacteroidaceae > Prevotella. The sequence goes on from CAVCRI010000001.1 coordinate 47,547, forward strand.
CACCTTCTGCATGGTGAGGTCTCTGTAGCCTCTGCACAGCAGGAACTTCATGATGAGGTACATCTTTCTTGTGAAGATGCTTCTCATCTTGCCCAGTTCCGCGAGGTCAACCTTGGCATAGCCCTTGTCGAGTGACATGAGCGTGACCCACACGTCGAGGTCGAACTTCAGGCAGACATACTGCAGCTTTTGCTTGCTGTAGGCATAGACGGTGAATAGCCGCGGAAACTGCGTGAAGCTCGTAACCTCGCCGTTGACGATGGGGATTCTGACCTCCATCTTCGACATCTCTTCCATTTGGCATTTCAGTCGCGAGTAGTGCTGCGGCTTGACGCCAAAGGCCTTGAGCGGCACCCATAGCAGCACGCCCTTGCGAGCCACTTGTTCGGGTGTGAGGGGGTACTTCCCATGATACACCTTGGCATTGATGACCGTAGGCTTGATCCATACTTCCATGTACTTGGCAAGCATCATGAGTACCTTGAAATGAGCACAATTGTAGTTAGACTGCATGAGTGCCCAAGTGCCCAGCAGCACGAACATGTCGTGCTGGGGCGTGCCTTCTGCTTCAGAGAGAAGAACAAGAGATGGTTTTTGTTCCAATGCTTCTTTCCTTGTTTGATTCAATTTGTTTAAATTAGTTGTTTATATATTGTCCAGAAACCGACAAGCAAGGGGATGTGGAGAATAAGGAATGGCAAACTTAGAATAAAATATTCTCTGATAGGAATGTCTGCCATCCTTTAACACGATTCCATACTCCTGCTATGCCAGTCCCTGTGAAATATTCCTTATCTAATATCTATATCACAAGTCTAGCACAACCATAAATTCTTAGAATCGTGTTAATCCATGACATGCTTCCTATGCACAGAAATGGAATATTCTTATTCTATTAATTAGAGTTGCACAAGCACTCAGCTAGTGATTAGCTGTGTTTCTTGTATTATGTTGCTGCAAAGTTACGAATTTATTATGAAACCACCAAATGTTTTTGGTATTTTATTGCGAAAAACATGAAAAAAGTTATGTTTTAATGTCGAAGAGCATGTTTTGGTGGCAAAATGTACCCGTATATATGGGTCCAGGGCTTATTTTTCGGAGATATTTGCATACCATGCGCCAAAGTTACTACACCTTATTATATATAGGAACTAATGCCATGTGTGTTTCCTTGGCTATTCAAAACCAATGTTGAGAGAAAAAAAGATGACACTCTCACGTATACGTATATTACTATAGTTATAAATTGTATATAATAGTATATTAGGTTAAGCCAATTTTCTTCGTAAGTGACTGATGGATAGCGAGATGCGAAAAATGTCGTTTCTGAGGTGGTAACTTATGGGGGCTGGATTTGATGGATATGGTAACTATTATGGGTAGAAGTGGTAACTTTGGAGGGGTGATTATCTAAATTGGTAACTTGGGCGTTCGGTGACAGGTGCTTACGCTTATATCAGCATCATCTTACGCCTATATCAGCATCATCTTATGCCTATATCAGCGTTCGCTTACGCCTATATCAGTGTTGCCTCGTGCCTATATCGGCATTGCCTTACGCTGGTATAGGCGTTGCGTTCTTCCTATATAAGCAGGCTAGTTCTTCCGCTATCGGCGTTGTCTGATGTGGATGGAAGTGGATGAAGATGGCTCAGGATGGTCAGAAGTGGTGGGAAGTGGGGAGGAGTGGAAGAATGGTGGGGGAGAAATGTCGTATCTTTGCAAATGTGATTCGGAAGTGACGGTCACACAACTAGAGTTTATTAATCATTTAAAAGTTTATGTATTATGGCAGTAAGTTACAGTGTATCTAAGATGAATTCAAACTTCGGCGACAAGACCGACGGCAAGTTCTACGCCCATGCGCAGATCAACGGCACCACCTCGCTCAAGCAGTTCTCCCAGCTCATCGCCTCTCAGACCACCGTGTCGCGTGCTGATGTGGCAGCCGTGCTCATCAGTTCGGTAGAGAACCTCGTGATGGAGCTTCAGCGTGGCAACCAGGTGGAGTTTGGAGAGCTGGGCAAGTTTCGCCTGCAGATTACCAGCAAGGGTGCCGAGACGGCGGCTGACTTCAAGTCGGACACCAACATCACGGGTGTGAACGTGCAGTTTGTGCCAGGTGAGGACCTCAACGATCTCTTCTCCAAACTGGAGTTTACACCTGTCGCCTCTCGTCTCATCCAGAAGGCTGCCCTCAAGGCTGAGAAGGAGCAGGCAAAGACCCTCGACCTCGATGCCATCAAGGCGAGCGGCAAGAAGAACAACGGCAATGATGACTCTGACAAGGGTGGGTCTACCACTGGCGGCTCTACTTCGGGAGGCTCAGGCTCATCTACCGGTGACTCTGGCTCATCTACCGGTGACTCTGGCTCATCAACCGGTGACTCTGGATCATCTGCCGGTGGCTCAGGCAGTTCCAGCAGTGATGGCGACGATGTAGGCATCGGATAGCCCCCGGCGAGAGGGCTGTCCGGGCCCTCTCGGAAACGAATAGTATTCACCTTTAAATAACGACAATTATGGCAGCAAAGAACAAGCAAACTTGGAATGAGATTATCAAATTTTTAGTGACGGTATTGACCGCAGTCCTCGGTTCGTTGGGCGTGGCTTCTTGCCAGTAGGGGAGGGTGGCGTATGAGAGAGATCAATATGATTGTGGTGCATTGCAGCGCGACTCGCTGCAATCGCCGATACACCCTGGAGCAGTTGCGACACGACCATGTGATGGTGAACCACTGGCGTGACATCGGCTATCACTACTACATCACCCTCGATGGCATCGTGCATCCCTGCCGACCGGTGGAGCGCATGGGTGCCCATGCCCGTGGCTACAATGGCCACTCCATCGGAATCTGCTATGAGGGCGGGCTCAACGAGAACGGATGCATCACCGATACTCGCACGCCTGAGCAGAAGGAGGCGATGCGGCGACTCATCATCGACCTGCATCGTCGCTTCCCTTCCATCCGAACGGTGCTGGGGCATCGGGACTTGCCGGGTGTACAGAAAAGTTGCCCTAGCTTCAATGCCTGGCAACTGCAATCCTTGCTGAAGGATTGAGACGAGGGGTGGCGGTGGTTACCTACTCGTAAAATAATGAGGAAAAAGAAAAAAGTGCGGCCATGGGTCGCACTTTTTTCGTATCTTTGCACTATCAAACAATCCTCTAAATAGAATCGAATAATGATGTGTAAACCAAGTGATTATGAAGCTACGGCGAGCAGCTATCCTGCTCGCATGTATAGCAAGATAGAGCTGTCTCTGCTCTACTTTCCGCAGACCGACGACAAGGCGGTAGCCCGCCATCATCTGATGGCTTGGATCAAGGGATGTCCCGAACTTTGGACGAAATTGCAGGAGCTGGGGTATCGCAACCGTTGTCAATTCTTTTCGCCACGCATGGTGCGGCTCATCATGGATTACCTAGGTGAGCCCAGCCGATGAGTTGGTCGCATCGGTCGCCCGTGCCTCGGTAGTAGATGAGGGCATCGTAGCGGTTGGAGGTCTGGAAGAAATCGCCCTCCGTGCCAACGTGCTGGGTGGTGCCGTCGGGCTTGACGACCAGGTACTGGTAGCTGTAGTAGCCCTGCTTGAGCAAGACGGTGGCTTGGTAGCTGCCGCTGGCTTCGTCATACTCCAGGCGGTAGGGCGGCAGGAAGCTGTCTAGCGTCCAGTCGCCGTTGAGGTAGACCTCGCCCGGTTGTCGAGGGGCTTGCAGCCGGAAGTGCACCTGGGCATAGTCGCAGGTGTAGTGGCTCTTCTGGTTGTCGCTGTTGCGGATATAGAAGGAGCCCTTGGCTCCCTCGTCGTGCACGTAGCTTGGCCTTGGCTGGTCGGGCATCACGTAGGCGTGGAAGTCGTCGCCGTCCCATCGTATCTCGTCGATGCCCATCGTGGGGTGGTCGAGGTCGAGCATCTCAAACTTGCGATATTCGTTGCCCGCCGAGATGATGAGCTGTCGGTTGTGGCGCCACTCCATGCCGTCGGCACTCAGGTAGTCGGGCTTGGCATTCCAGACGGCGTTGTCCCACCTGCCGTTTTGCAGCACTACGGTTTTTACCTGCTGCTGGGGGTTGGTGATGTGCAACTGGTCGTACTTTAGGTTGAGGCTCACCTGCTGGTGGCTCTTGTTGATGTCGATGTCGGTGTTCGTGGTGTATGCCATCGCCACCTTCACCTTGGGTTCCACCACCATGAAGCAGGCGGTGAACATGCGGTTGTCTCCCTCGCCGGCATTGTCGTCGTAGACAGTGAGGCGATAGTTGCCGCTCATCGTGAGCTGGCAGTGCTCGTTGGGGATGCTGAGGCTGTAGTGGGTGTAGAGGTGGTTGGTGTTGAGCGACTGCTCGGTGTCGTCGATGGTCAGCTCGCCGTTGAATCCTCTCATGTAGTCAGACTCGAAGAGTCCCTCCGACGGTTGCCAGTTGGCATCGCAGTGCTCCAGCCTATAGCTGTAGCGGTGGTAGTCGTGGGTCATGTCGTCGAAGTCGATGTGAATGGCGTTTCCTCCGAGTTGGGTGATGGGCATGCCAAGCCAGTCAGTTCCCGCCACCACCTGGAGGGTCATGATGCGGGAGTTGACGATCTCGTGCCGCTGAGCCATCGATGGGACGGCATTGAGCGCGAGGGCAAGTGCGAAAGTGTATAGCAATCTCTTCATGCGTGCAAAGGTACATGAAATAGGGGAGATGACCAAGGAAAAGGGCAAAAAAATAACTTGCAGTAGTCTTGAGATGACTAAATGCAAGCTTATCAACAATAACTAATACATGAAAAACACTTTGTAGTCGATAGGGGAATCGAACCCCTATGCCAAGATTGAGAATCTTGTATCCTAA
>CAVCRI010000002.1:0-45577 GCA_963604545.1 Lachnospiraceae bacterium
ACTCCAGCATCATATAGTTAGTTAAAATGATGTTAGGAGGAGTTTGTTGCATCTTCGTGCGTGCTTCGTCATTCTCTTGACCTGTATATTTGCCAAATGTAAAAGGACAAGAACGTCCTGTCCTTTCTTCAAATTCGGCTTTGTAGCGACTAAGTTCCTCTGCCTGTGAATTGATTAAGGCATTCATCGGATAGACGATAATCGCTATTGTCTTATCCTTGCAGGATTCTTCGTGAAGTAGAACATAATTGAATATTGTTGCCATAAAGGTACGTGACTTGCCAGAACCTGTTCCTGATGTCACGATGAATTCTTTGTCTTGGCAACCTAACTCTATAGCTTCTTGTTGGTGCTTGTAGAAAGGCTTGTCGAAGAAATACTCCAAATCTTTGTGGATAGGAAGTCCCTTGGCAATAAGTTCTTTCACACCTATTCCCTTCTCAAAGTTTGGATTAAATTGAGTCAAAGCCTTTGGCCACAGCTTTTCGTTTTTGATGGAATCGCTGACCTTCTCCTTGATTCGTTCATCCTTTATGGCTATAAAGCTTTCAAGGTAACTTTTGTAGCTGCCTTTCAAGTTTTCGTATAATTCAATTATATTCATACCATTTTATGTTTAATCAGGTACAAAGATAATCTTTTTCTTTGAAAATAAAGCATAGATATAGAAGAAAAATGTAGTTTCTTCATGAATTATTCCTATTTTATTAAAAATCCCTGTCATATAAGAATGGATAAAGTAATATTTAGGTAAATTTGATAGATGGTACTCCAATACAAGAAGTCAAGTTATGAAATGTAACTTTGAGAAATATTGCGAGAATCGCAACTTTTGTCAAAATATCCGATTATCTTCGAGTTTTCTAAATAAAATAGTATCGAGATAACTCGGTAAAAACTCGGCAATTTCTAAAACGAAAAAATCCTAACCACTTATTATCAAGCAGTTAGGATTTTCTTAGGTGCGCCTGATAGGACTCGAACCTACACGGCCTAAACCACTAGATCCTAAGTCTAGCGCGTCTACCAATTTCGCCACAAGCGCATTTGCGAGTGCAAAGATACAACTTTTATTTGAATAAAAAGAAGAAAATGATGAAAAAATATGCTTGATGCTTGGTTTTTACAAGAATAAATGCTAATTTTGCATCCAAATGAAGAGGATGATGGAGCATCCTCTCTATATATATTAATGTAAACAATATAATACTAACAATAATGATGAAGAAAAAACTTGGCATCGCTCTTTTGGCAGCTTTGGTAGCCCAAGCTACTGCGCTTGCACAGACTCCACAGGAGGACTTTAAGCGAGATGTTACTCTCTCGGCTAGCAACTATGTGGCTTATCGTGGTCCGCAGAAGCAACTCACTCCTGCCCCTAAAGGCTATAAACCTTTCTATCTGAGCCACTATGGACGACATGGCTCTCGCTATATGATTGGCAAGTCGGCTTACGATGTGCCTTATTTCTCCCTGCTCAAGGCTCAGCAGGAAGGTAAACTGACGGCGAAAGGTGAGGAGACACTCAAAAAAGTAAAGCTGATTCGTGAGGATGCCAAGGGACGTGACGGTGAGTTGACTCCACTGGGCGCACTCCAGCACCAGGGCATTACCAAGCGAATGATGGAACGATTCCCTGAGGTGTTTGCTGGCAAGACGAATATCGAGGCTCGCAGTACGGTCGTCATCCGATGCATCCTCTCCATGGAGAATGGCTTGCAGCAGATGCTTCGCATGAATCCGAAACTCCATATCTTCCATGATGCTAGTTATCATGACATGTACTATATGAACCAAAATGACAAGCGACTGGATAGCTTGAAATATTGTGTGGGCAGAAAGGTGGTGCAAGAGGAGTTTACGCAGAAGCATGATTACTACAAGCGTGTGATGCAGGAACTCTTCAATGACCAAGATTGGGTGAAGCAGAACATCAACCAGCGTGACCTCAACTGGAAACTCTTTGAGATGGCAGGGGCTATCCAAGGCACGGAACTTCGTGGAAAGGTTTCACTTTACGACCTCTTCAATGAGGATGAAATCTATCAGAACTGGGTGGTCAGCAACTCTTGGTGGCAGATGTCTTATGGTTATTCTCCATATACAGGCAATGGGCAGCCTTTCTCTCAGCGCAACCTCTTGAGAGACATCATCGAGAAGGCGGACAGTTGCATCGCCCTCGAACATCCTGGTGCTACCTTGCGATATGGTCATGATACGATGGTGACTCCGCTTACCTGTCTCCTCGACCTCAATGGATATGGTGAGGAAATCAAGGATCCAGAGAATATCGCCAAGCAATGGTTTGATTATAAGATTACACCGATGGCTACCAACTTGCAGTTTGTCTTCTATCGTAAGCAGGCAAAAGGCAAGACTTCTCTCGATGGCAATGATGTGTTGGTAAAAGTTCTCTTGAATGAGGATGAGGCTACTTTGCCTATCAAGAGCGATGTAGCACCTTATTATCATTGGAATGACTTCAAGGCATATTGTTTGAATAAACTTAATTCCTATAAACGATAATGAAAAAGTTACTATTTATGGCTGCTTTGGCTCTTGCCATGACAGCACAAGCCAAGACCTCTACTACGCTCCCGATAGCTGGCGAGGTGGTGAAGGCTGATAATCCGCTTATCCAGTATGTGGGCAGGGTAAGTATGGCTCAGCCAGGTATCGGTAGTTTCAATTTCCCAGGCACAACGATTCAGGCTCGTTTTCAAGGTACGAGCTTGAAGATGATTTGCCGTCCGATGACTGGCTACTTCATGGCACAAGTGGATGGCTGCGAACCTTTCAAGGTGGGATTTAATGCCGAGCGTGATTCGGTGGTGACGGTGGCTGTCGCCCTGCCTAAGGGTGAGCATGATGTGAAGTTGATGTATGTGATAGAGGGATTGTTCCGTACACCAGAGTTCCATGGCTTTGTGCTTGACAAGGGATGCCAGCTAGTTGAGGCTCCTGCCTTGCCAGAGCGCAAGATAGAGTTTATCGGCAATTCCATCACTTGTGGATATGGTGTGGAGAGCATCGAGATGACCGACCCATTCGAGGACGAGACGGAGAACCATTGGCTTACCTATGCCAACATCGTGAGCGACAGTTTGCATGCACAGCATACTTCCATCTCTCGCAGTGGTATCGGTGTTTATCGTAATTACGATGGTCCTAAGGAGGGCTCTTCAGAGAATATGCCTTGGCAGTACGAGTACACCTTATTTAATAAGCATACTGAGAAGTGGGACTTTGCCAAGTATCAGCCTCAGTTGGTTTGCATTAACCTAGGTACCAATGACCTCTCTACCAACAATTATGACATCGCTCATTACGAGAAAAACTATCGTATGTTCCTCAAGACGGTTCGCTCGAAGTATCCTACGGCGAAGATTGTTTTGCTGACAGGTCCGATGTTGGGGGAGAAGGAGAGCGGCGAGCAGCGTGCCGTGCTCGACAGAATTTGTGCTGACGCAAATAATACAGGCTTTACCTTGGCTAGTAATACAGTAGTGGATAAGAAGGGTAGGGTGAAGAGCGTGAAGAAGCCTGTAGGCGATAAGAATGTGTATCGTTTTGACTTTACTTTCCAGACTGGAGACCTCGGATATGGTGCCAGCTGGCATCCTAGCAAGTTGCAACATCAGAAGATGGCAGGAGAATTGCTGCCATTCCTTAAGAAACTGATGAACTGGTAAAAAGGATTTGTAAATCCTTAGAAATATAAAAGGAGTTTAAGCCCTGAAGAAAGCTTAAACTCCTTTTTATGTTTTGTTGCAAACCTAACGATGTTAGTCTTGCAATTTATTGCTTCGACAACCAGTCTTGGTCTTTTTGGTCTTCTTCCGTAAAGCTCTTGTCGTCGAAGAGGCTGGTTTGTCCTGTCAGCTCATCGATTACCTGCTGTTGGCTCTTGCCAGCATCTGGATCGAGGTTCTCCTCTGGCTCTGAATCGTTGTCTTCAGCGTTGCCTTCCGAACCATCGTTTTCTTCTGTTGGCTCAGGGAAACGGGTTGGTTCCAGTTCCTCGATGCTCTCAATCTTCCAAGTGGTGAGGCGTTTGCCCTTTGCCTTGAAACTCTTCTGGGCGATAAACTGCTCGGCATCGATTTCTTCGGCTGGTCTTACGGCATCCACACCTCCGTATGTCACCTTCAGACGAGGGAAAGCGGTGTCGGTCAGCAAGATGAGCTTACAGTTAGGATTCTCTCCCATGAAGTTCTGATGGCGCTTGGTGGCATCCATCGTAAATCGTTTGATGTATGGATAGCCTTGGTTGTCGGCATCATAGAGAATGGCTGTCCATACTTTGTGCTCGTCCCATTTTTCTAGACGGAGAATGTTATCCTCGTAGTGGTTGTTTGGGTCGAAGTTGGTGATATAGAAATCGCCATTGTCGAGCACTACCAAGATGCTCTCGTCGTCGTTGAACTCGCCGAGGAATCTACCGTTCTCATCATAGTTGATGCGGTTTACATCAGGGTCGAACCATACCTTTCTGCCTCCCAACGTGCTGTGTCCATGGCTCTTCAAGCCGATGCGGCGGATGGTGCGTTTGGTGAGGAGGTTACCCTTGGCAGCACGTCCCTTGATGAGAATGTCTGAAAAGTCTTTCTCTAGAAAGATGCTCTGACGTTTCTTCGAGAGGTCTGGCTCCAAGGTACACTTGATAATCTCTGCCTCGCCGTTAGGGTTGGCGGTGAAGTAAATGACCTTGCTGCCTGGCGTGCCCTGGGTGATATCGTAGAGCTTGTCGCGGGTCATGGCGGTTACGTTGAATCGCTTGATGAAGTACTCTCCCTGCTTGCCATCACGATATACACAGTTGTAGATGGTGCGCTTATCGTTCTTCTTGAATACCTGAACGTGCAGAATGTTCTTGCCCACGAATATCTTGTCGGCAACCTTGGTTACCTTAAATTTACCATCCTTATAGAAGATGATGATGTCGTCGAGGTCGGAACAGTTGCATACGAACTCATCCTTCTTCAGACCTGTACCCACGAAGCCTTCCTGTCGGTTGATGTACAACTTTTGGTTAGCCTCTACCACCTTGGTCACCTCGATAGTGTCGAAGTTGCGAATCTCGGTCTTGCGTGGATGTGCCTTGCCATACTTGCCCTTGAGATACTCAAACCAGTTGATGGTGACATCCACCATGTGGGCGAGGTCGTTCTCAATCTCGGCAAGTTCCGCCTTGATTTTCAGCAAGAGCTCGTCAGCCTTGTCCTTGTTGTATTTCAGGATGCGCTGCATCTTGATTTCCAACAGTTTGAGGATGTCTTCCCTTGTTATCTCGCGATGGAAGGCATACTCTACCATGCCTTTGCCATCTACCTCGGCGGTAAAGAGCTTGTCCTTGAAAGGTTCCAGCTTGGAGTCGATGAAGGCAACAACCTCGTCTTGTGTCTTGCTCTGCTCGAACTTGCGCTCCTTGTAGATGCGCTCCTCGATGAAGATGCGCTCCAGGGAAGAGAAGAAAAGTTGCTCCTCCAGCTCGCCCTTGCGGATCATCAGCTCCTTGCGCAGCAATCCCATGGTGCGATCAACGCTGTGGCGCAGCACATCGCTGATGGTGAGGAATTTAGGCTTGTTGTCCTCGATGACGCAGCAGTTAGGCGAGATGTTGATTTCGCAGTCGCTGAAGGCATAGAGGGCATCCATGGTCTTGTCACTGGATGTGCCAGGTGCCAGATGCACAAGAATCTCCACGTTGGCAGAGGTAACATCTTCTATCTTGCGAGCCTTAATCTTGCCTTTTTCCACCGCCTTGGTGATACTCTCGATGAGGCTCACGGTAGTCTTGCTATATGGTATCTCAGTGATGACGAGGGTCTTGCTGTCGAGCTTGTCTATCTTGGCACGTACCTTCAGCACACCGCCACGTTGGCCATCGTTATACTTGCTTACGTCGATGGCACCACCGGTCGGAAAGTCTGGGTAGATGGCGAATGGCTCACCCTTGAGATAGTGGACAGCTGCATCGCAAAGATCATTGAAGTTGTGAGGCAACACTTTGCTGCTCAATCCCACGGCAATACCTTCGGCACCCTGTGCCAGAAGCAAAGGAAACTTGGCTGGCAGGGTGATAGGTTCCTTGTTTCTGCCATCGTAAGAGAGCTGCCAGTCGGTGGTCTTCGGATTGAACACCACATCGAGGGCAAACTTGGAGAGGCGTGCCTCGATGTAACGAGGAGCCGCCGCACGGTCGCCCGTCAGGATGTTACCCCAGTTACCCTGGGTGTCAATCAAGAGGTCTTTCTGTCCCATCTGAACGAGGGCATCACCGATGGAAGCGTCACCGTGAGGGTGAAACTGCATGGTATGACCCACGATGTTGGCCACCTTATTGTATCTACCGTCGTCCATTCGCTTCATGGAATGGAGAATGCGTCGCTGCACTGGTTTGAGACCGTCCTCGATATGAGGTACGGCACGTTCCAAAATGACATACGAGGCGTAGTCGAGGAACCAGTTCTGATACATTCCGCTGAGGTGATGCACAGCGGAAGCGTCGAATCGGTTCACCGGCTTATAGTCGGAATGCTGGTTGGTTGCAGCATCCTCATTGTTTTCTTCCGAACGATTATCTGGAGTGTTTCCTCCCTCCAGTTCGTCTTTGTCTTTTATTTCGTCGCTCATTTAATAGCTTTTTATTCTTGGATATTCCTTCATATCGCTTTTCATCCATATGCGATTATGGCTTTAAAGTTCACGTAACCATTTTTGGCCTCTTTTTGATTTCAGAAAAATCAAAAAAACGATGCTTACTAAGCAAACAAATATGTTGAAGAACAAATATGTAATCATAAGTTTGTTTTTTGAATTTCATTATATAATTAGCTGCGTAGGCGATGAGCGTACCACCGATAAAGCCGAAAATAATACACCCGATATTCACCATGGCAAGTTCTTTACCTGTAAATAGTGGGGAAAGTCCGCCTATGGCAACACTGCCATATATCATCTTTGCGCAATCATATAGAAAACCGGCCAAGAGCTTTCTCCTGTCGGTTTCTCTGTCGTCTGTTATTTTTTGACTTACCATATTCTTTTCCTTTCCAAGTTTCTGCAAAGTTACGAATTTTTTCGCACCCTGCAATGAAACAATGCAGAAAAGCGATAATTTTTCCTAATTTATGGCAAAGATACGACAAAAATTCGAGAAAAAGGTGTATCTTTGCGGAAAATTTAAGAAAAATAAGATTAAATCATGGCACAGGAAGATGTTTTTAAGAAAATCGTAAGCCATTGCAAAGAGTATGGCTTCGTATTCCCTAGTAGTGAAATTTATGATGGCTTGGCTGCCGTTTACGACTATGGTCAGAACGGTGTCGAGCTGAAAAACAATATCAAGCAGTACTGGTGGCAGAGCATGGTGCTGTTGCACGAGAATATCGTAGGTCTCGACGCAGCTATCTTCATGCACCCTACCGTATGGAAGGCTTCTGGTCACGTGGATGCTTTCAATGACCCATTGGTTGATAACCGCGACTCTAAGAAGCGTTATCGTGCCGATGTGCTCATCGAGGACCACATGGCTAAGTATGAGGAGAAGATTGCCAAGGAGATTGCCAAGGCTAAGAAACGTTTCGGTGACAGCTTCGATGAGGCTCAGTTCCGCGCTACCAATCCTCGCGTTCTTGAGAACCAGAAGAAGTTTGATGACCTCCATGCTCGCTACACTGAGGCAATGCAGGGACCAAACCTTGAGATGCTGAAGCAGATTATCGAGGACGAGGGCATCGTTGACCCTATCAGCGGTACCAAGAACTGGACAGACGTTCGTCAGTTCAACCTCATGTTCTCTACCCAGATGGGTGCAGCCAGCGACGCAACCAGCAAGGTTTATCTCCGTCCAGAGACTGCCCAGGGTATCTTCGTAGATTACTTGAGCGTTCAGAAGACGGGTCGTATGAAGTTGCCATTCGGTATCTGCCAGATTGGTAAGGCATTCCGTAATGAGGTGGTAGCTCGTCAGTTCGTATTCCGTATGCGTGAGTTCGAGCAGATGGAGATGCAGTTCTTCTGCCAGCCAGGCACTGAGATGAAGTGGTTTGAGTACTGGAAGAAGGTTCGCTTGGCATGGCACGAGGCTCTCGGCATGGGCAACGACAACTATCGTTACCACGACCACGAGAAGTTGGCTCACTATGCTAATGCCGCTACCGACATCGAGTTTAAGATGCCATTCGGCTTCAAGGAGGTAGAGGGTATCCACAGCCGTACCAATTTCGACCTTTCTCAGCACGAGAAGTTCAGCGGTCGCTCCATCAAGTACTTCGACCCTGAGAAGAACGAGAGCTATGTCCCTTACGATGTTGAGACCTCTATCGGTGTAGACCGTATGTTCCTCAGCGTGATGTGCCACTCTTACTGCGAGGAGAAGTTGGAGAATGGTGAGACACGTGTTGTATTGAAGTTGCCAGAGGCATTGGCACCAGTGAAGTGCGCCGTATTCCCATTGGATAAGAAGGACGGTCTGCCAGAGTTGGCTCACGAGATTGTAGACGAGTTGAAGTTCCACTTCAATACTCACTATGGCGACCCTAAGGATTCTATCGGCAAGCGTTATCGCCGTCAAGATGCTATCGGTACTCCATTCTGCATCACCGTTGACCACGATACTCCTAACGACCACAAGGTAACCCTTCGTTATCGTGACACCATGGAGCAGGAGCGTGTTGCCATCAGCGACTTGCGCAGCATCATCGAGGATCGCGTGAGCATCACTAGCGTATTGAAGAAGCTTGGTAAAGAAATCAAGGACTTCTAATATAATAATAAGGTATTCTAAAGAATATTAGATGAATTTGAAGAATTTGAAATACATGTTCTTGCTCATGATGTCGGTAGTTATGCTGGCATCATGCAGCGAGGACGATAACACAGTTGACGAGTATGCCAATTGGCAGCAACGCAATGAGCAGGCTTTCTCTGATACCTTGAACTATGCCAAGGCTCAGATTGCTGCGGGTGATGCGAGCTGGAAGGTGATTCGCCAATGGTCACTTGATAATCAGACTCCCAACAAGGACAGCAATGGCAATGATGTGCAGCTGACTACCAAGGATTGCGACAACATCATCGTCCACGTGTTGGAGGAAGGCAAGGGGAGTGGTTGTCCGATGTTTACAGATTCTGTGAAGGTGAGCTACCGTGGCAGGCTGTTGGGCACCGACTCTTATCCTGCAGGCTATGTGTTTGACAAGACCTTTGAGGGTACATACGACAAGGCGACAGCCCAGCTCACTAGTTTCGCCATAAGCGGTGTGGTGGATGGCTTTGCTACAGCTTTGCTCAACATGCACATTGGCGACCATTGGATGGTTTACATTCCTTATCAGTTGGGGTATGGTACAACAACAAGTTCTAGTAGTAGCATTCCGGCTTACTCGATGCTTCGCTTCGAGATAGTAATGGATAGCTATTATCGTCCGGGTCAGACTGTTCCAGGTTCTAGAGCGGCAAAGCAGGCTGTGGCAAAGGGGCTTTGGATTACAGAATAATTTAGCCTTAATCGATAGGTATACCTTATTTATATATTGAGAGATGGGGCTAGTTTATTATAAGAGATAAGGCTAGGCACACAATACAGGCTTTCTCTATGAGTATGAAAATATGGGCGTTCCTAGGAATGTTAATATACATTTCTTGGGAACGCCCATATTGTTAACAAGTGTTTGTGTTCGCACACAATTCGTTGATGTAAGTCAAAAAATGTTAGGAACATGCAAAAAATATTCGAAAAAGCATTGCAGATTCAAGGAATTGTTGTACCTTTGCATCAGAAAAAATAAGTTTTAGGTTTTTAGTTAGGTAATAGATTTTTAGGTTTAGTTTTTAGGTAAATTTAGATTGTTAGTTTAGGTTTTAGATTTAGGTGTTAGGTTAAGGTAATAATAAGATTGTTTATTCAAGGACGACAGGTATTAGATAAGGTAAATAAAAGATTGTTTATTCAAGGACGACGGTAGATGTTTTACCGAGAGGTAAAAGAAAAGTATTTTGGGAAACTTGATTAGAATAAATTAAATGAATGATAAAAAGTGGCGATTCCTCAACTTGGAATCGCCATTTTTTCATGTTATGAACATAAGAAATAATTAATTATAAAGAATTTTAGGAGATTATGCTATATAGTAAGAAAACGGATTATCTGATGGAGTCGATTCGTGAAGGCAGGGCGATGACTCGCGGCGAGAAGCTCAACCTCATCGTAGGATTGAGTGTCCCATCCATGTTGGCACAGATTTCCACTGTCATGATGTTCTTCATCGATGCCTCTATGGTGGGGCATTTGGGAGCTGAGGCTTCGGCAAGTATAGGTCTTGTGGAGTCTACTACCTGGCTTATCGGCAGCTTACTTAGTGCCGCTGCCACGGGATTCTCTGTGCAAGTAGCTCATTTCATTGGTGCCAACGACTTTATAAAAGCTCGCCAAGTGTTTCGCCATGCGCTCATCTGTGGCTTGGCTTTTAGTTTGCTCGTCACGCTCATTGGTGTGGCGGTGCATGTGCATTTGCCTTTTTGGCTGGGTGGTGGAGCTGACATTGCAGGTAGTGCTTCCAACTATTTTCTGATATTTTGCCTGGTACTTCCTTTCGTCTTTCTCTATCATATTTCCGAGATGATGCTCAAGTCGGCAGGCAATATGCATACACCTAGCGTGATGGCAGTGCTTATCTGTATTTGCGATGTAGCATTCAACTACCTATTTATATATATATTGAAGATGGGGGTAGTAGGTGCCGCTTGTGGAACGGCTGCGGCTTATGTCTGTATCTCACTTCCCAACCTGTGGCTGGCAGCGTGCAAGAACAAGATACTAGACTTGCGCCAAGACCATGTGCGTTTCCTTTGGGTGAAGGAGTATGTGCGCAATGCCTGCAAGATTAGTGTTCCGATAGCCATCCAGAACATCCTAATGAGTGGGGCGCAAATTGTGAGCACGATGATTGTGGCCCCTCTTGGCAATATAGCCATCGCAGCCCACTCATTTGCCATTACGGCCGAGAGCCTCTGTTATATGCCAGGCTATGGTATTGGAGATGCGGCGACTACCTTGGTGGGACAGACGCATGGGGCCGGTCGGGTGGATCTCTGTAAGAACTTCGCCTATATGACCGTGGGCTTGGGCATGGCGGTGATGGCGGTAATGGGAGCCGTGATGTATGTTTTCGCTCCAGAGATGATAGGCGTACTATCACCGGTTGACTCTATTAGGGAGTTGGGCACCACCTGTTTGCGCATCGAGGCCTTTGCAGAACCTTTCTTTGCGGCAAGTATCGTAACCTATAGTATCTGTGTCGGAGCTGGTGATACCAAGAAGCCTGCCGCCATCAACCTCGGCACAATGTGGCTCGTCCGCTTGACTCTAGCCTATGGACTTTCGAAGAGCTTTGGTTTGGAGGGTGTATGGATCGCAATGGCCACAGAGCTCACTTTCCGAGGCATCCTCTTCCTCCTCCGCCTTTTCCGTGGGTCATGGCTCAAGAGCTTTCATTTAGTTAGGAATTAGAAGTTAGGAGTTCGGAGTTTTTAGGGGGAAGTGGCTGCTAATGTTAGAGAAACGTTAGAGTTATGTTAGTTTTATGTTAAGAATGCAAGCATTTTGAAAGTTTTTCTTTCAAATGCTTGCATTCTTTTTATATTTTGCTTATTTTTGCATCCAGTAAACCCAACGTACAACGAAGTATTAACACTATAATTTCAAAGTTTATGAAACTAAGAAAGGTTTTTGCAGCAGTCTTGCTGTTACTTACCACAGGAAGTATGATGGCTCAGCAGATGCCACCTATCCCAGTGGACAAGAATGTGAAGATTGGTCATCTCGACAATGGACTGACCTATTACATTCGTCACAATGCTTATCCTGAGCATGTAGCCAGTTTCTACATCGCCCAGAAAGTGGGTTCTATCAACGAGAACGACGACCAGCGCGGTTTGGCTCACCTCTTGGAACACCTCGCCTTCAATGGCTCCGACCATTTCAAGGACAACTCCCTCCAGGAGTACTTGCAGAGTATCGGTGTGGCATATGGCAGAAACCTTAATGCCTATACATCGGTAGAGAAGACTGTCTATTATTTCACAGATGTGCCTACCACTCGTACATCGGCAGTGGATTCTTGCATGCTCATCCTCAAGGATTGGAGTAATGGCATCACATTGACCAAGAAGGCCATCGACGATGAACGTGATGTGGTACACAATGAGTACCGTATGAGCATGGTGGGACAGGCTCGTATCTTGAATCGTGCCCTTCCTAGACTTTATCAGAACGGTAAGTTCGGCTATCGCCTGCCTATCGGATTGATGAGCGTTGTCGATGGATGTAAGCCTGAGACGCTTCGTGCTTATTATCGCAAGTGGTATCGCCCAGACAATCAGGCTGTCATCGTGGTGGGTGATGTGGATGTCAATCATATCGAGGAACAAATCAAGAAGTTGTTCTCTGGCATCAAGGTGCCAACAAATGCTGCAAAGGTTGTTCCTGAGCAGGTGGCAGACAATGATACCGCCATCTATGTAATAGACAAGGACAAGGAACTTCAGGCTGACTTATTCCAAGTATTTATGAAGCATGATGCCTTCCCAGATTCTTTGAAGACTGGTATGGGGTACATGGCTGTGGACTATATGAACAGTGTCATTGGCAATATGTTTGATGCCCGTATGAGCGAGAAGTCGCAGGAGCCAGACTGCCCATTCCTTCAGGCTGGTTGTTCTGAGGGTGACTACTTGATTTCCAGTACAAAGGGGGCTTTGACTTTTCTTGGTGTAGCCAAGCCTGGAAAGGCTAAGGAGGCTTATGCGGCAGTGCTTCGTGAGGCTAAGCGTGTCGCTGACTTTGGCTTTACAGCTACAGAGTATCAGCGTGCCAAGGATGAATTTATGAGTAGGGTAGATAAATCTTTGGCCAACAAGGACAAGATGAAGAACGAGCAGTTTACCACTCAGTATGTAGACAACTTCATTTCCAACGAACCTATCCCTTCTGTAGAGGAAGAGGCACAAATCTATAAGATGTTGGTTCCTAACCTTCCTGTGGAGGCTATTAATGCTTATGCCAAGCAGTTGATTTGCCAGACAGATACCAATCTCGTAACGCTCATGATGATGCGTGAGGCAGATGGTGCAGTTTATCCTACTGAGCAGGAACTTGCTGACATCGTGAAGCAGGTACGTTCTGAAAAACTAGAGGCATACGTAGACCATGTGAAGCAGGAGCCTCTTATCTCCCAGGCTCCTAAGGCTGGCAGCATCAAGAAGACTGTAGAAAACAATAAACTAGGTTACAAGGAACTCATCCTTTCCAATGGTGCCAAGGTTGTCTTGAAGAAGACCGATTTCAAGGACGACGAAATTCAGTTTGCTGCAACGGCCAATGTTGGTTATTCAGCTTTCGACAAGAAAGATTATACCAGCGTGCTTCTCTTCTCCGAGGCATTGAATGCCAGTGGATTGGGTGATTTCTCCAGCAATGAGTTGGAGAAGGCACTTGCAGGTAAACAGGTGGGCGTAGGTTTCACCATCTCACCATTCAGTCATGGACTCTCAGGACGATCCACTCCTAAGGACATCGAGACTTTGATGCAGCTCGTTTATCTCAAGATGACTGCTGTAGCTAAGGACCAAAAGTCGTTTGATAACTTGCTGAATACATACGTTACCGTATTGGGCAACAAGGACAACAATCCTAATCTCGTATACCAGGACTCACTGCAGAGTACCATTTACAAGGGCAGTAAACTAGCTCGCATCCCTTCAGCTGATGAGCTCAAGGGACTCAGCTATGACCGTATCCTTGCCTTGGGTAAGCAGTATTTCGGCAATGCCAAGGATTTCACTTTCTATTTTGTGGGCAATTACGATGAGAAAACCCTTCTGCCGCTTATTGAGCAGTATATCGCCTCTTTGCCTAACAATGGCTTCAAGTTGAAGAACAAGGAGATTCCTACAGCCAAGGGTGTAGTGCACAACATCTTTACCAAGGAGATGGCCAACCCTCAGAATCAGGCTGCTGAGATTTGGAGTGCCAAGGTGCCTTATTCTCTCAAGAATGTTGTGTTAGCTGATGTGTCTGCTCGCTTGTTGCAGATGAAGTATTTGCGTACGATTCGTGAAGAGTTGAGTGCTGCTTATCATGCAGAGGCAAAATATGGATTGATTCGCGACTTCGACAACAAGGCTGCGCTCAGCATTACTGCCAGCGCAGGGCTCAACCCAGATAAGTCGGATGAGGCTATCCCATATTTCTTCAAGGGCATGGACGAGACCATAGCTCAGCCAGATGCTGCCGACCTACAGAAGGTAAAGGAAATCCTCTTGAAGCAGGCAGGAGTCGACGAGAAAACCAATGGCTATTGGTTGGGCGTGCTCAGTGGTTACCAGCTCTTGGGTGTAGATACCTATAGTGACTACAAGAACGTGGTGAAGGCTGTAGATGGCAAGCAGATTTCAGACTTCTTGAAAAATCTGCTTCTCAAGTCGGGCAATCATGTTGAGGTTATCATGAAAGCAGAAAAGAGCAAGTAGGGAAAAGCGTAAGATAATAGAAAAGTCCCGCTGCGAGAACTTGATGTTCTATGCAGCGGGACTTTTACTGTTTTTTGACCTTTCACCTTTCTCAAGGGAAAAATCTTAAAAATCTCTCTCTTAAAGAATTCTAAGGTATAGACCCCCTCCAATGGTAAAATTTGGGGCAAGTCCCTTGACCATTAGTCTCTTCTCTTAGCCTTAGAGGCAAGAGCCTCTCGGCGATCCTGAAGAATCTGCTGGCATCTGTTCAATGCCTGAGTCTGATTCTCTGCGTTTACCTTAATTAAACTGTCATTCATAACCTATTGCGATTTGTTATGGGTGCAAAGATAGGACATTCTCTTTGTACTACGAAGAAATAGTTGCTAAAATCGATATTTCCTTCCCACTTTTTTGACATATATCAACCATCTATGCTAACTATATGCTATTTTTATGCAGTTTTCATCTATTCTTCAAGTGCATTTAAACCTTTTGTAACTACATTTGTCTATAGTTATAGGGATTCGTACATAAAAATAGGAAAAAAACTTTCTCTATTTGCATTTTTTTTTACGATATTTGCACCCGAAAAAGAATTATTAAACGATATAAGTAAAATGAAAAAGGTATTTCTTATGGCTGCCCTCGTGCTAGCATGCACTGCCGGCAGTAATGCAAATGCAATGAATGAGGCTGTACAGAACGCATCCAACTCAGAGTTGATGCCTGTCAAGAAAACAACGAAGAAGACTACCACCAAAAAGTCTTCATCCCAAAAGACTACTTCCGCAAAGTCTTCTACCTCAACAGCAACTTCTGCCTCAACAGTAACTTCTGATGCAGCTCAAACAACTACTGCGAACTCGGCAGCAGCATCTACAACTGGCAACAGTTCTTCTGCTGCATCAACGGTTGCTGGAGTCTTGGGAGGTATGCTCGGTGGAAGTTCTAGCAGTTCTACCACTGGCGGAATTTTGAATGGTATTCTTAATAATGTGATAGGTTCTACTACTTTCAAGCAGGCTGACCTTTGCGCACATACTTGGAAATATAGCAAGCCAGGCTGTGCATTCACCTCGGAGAATCTCTTGGCAAAGGCTGGTGGAGAGGTTGTTTCTAGCAAGATAGAGAGTCAGCTATCCAGCTATTATAAAAAAGTAGGTTTCTCCAGCTCCAATACTTACATCAAGTTTAATGAGGACGGTAGCTTTGAATCTAAGATTGATGGCAAGTCATGGAAGGGCACTTATACTTTCGATGAGAAGACCCATGCTGTTCAATTGAAGGGCTTGCTTCTTAGTGCTTCAGGTTATGCGACCAAGACTACATCAGGTATCAGTTTACTATTTGAGTCAAAGAAACTTTTAACCTTGGTTCAGACCCTTACGGCCTTAAGCGGCAATGCTACACTTGGTACCATTGGCAATATCTCCAAGAATTACGATGGTGTGCGTGTAGGTTTCGATATGACTAAGTAAGTTTTTGGTAAGTATTCCCCCTTACGTAGAATCATAAAAAGGGCGGTTGTAAGACTTTCGTGTAGAGAGCCTTGCAACCGCCTTCTTTATATGATTTTCCTTTCGCTAGTTTATTCTACTGTGAATTTTGCAGTCTTCACATCCTTACTGTTGGCTCCCACCATAATCTGGAAGTCGCCGGGCTCGATGACATGTTTGAGTTCTGCATTGTAGAACTTGAGCATGTCTGGGGTTATCAGGAAGGTTACTTCCTTGCTCTCACCTGCGGCA
Source organism: Lachnospiraceae bacterium (assembly GCA_963604545.1). Taxonomy (GTDB): domain Bacteria; phylum Bacteroidota; class Bacteroidia; order Bacteroidales; family Bacteroidaceae; genus Prevotella. Next base: position 16,269 of record CAVCRI010000002.1, read on the forward strand.
AGATGGATACGCTGGAATCCCTTTAGCTCGATGACTGGGCGAGAAACACTTGCCACTAGGTCACGGATGTAGAGTTGGACAACCTCGTCGGCATCGCGAGAACCTGTGTTCTTGACGGTGATGGTGGCTGTGATGGTGTTGCCACCGTTCCATTCTGTAGCCTCAGGGCTGGCGATGCTTGCCTTGTCGGTACTGAGCTTGAGGCTGCTATACTCGAAGGTGGTGTAGCTCAAGCCATAACCGAATGGGTAGAGAGGACCGTTGCTTACATCGAGACAGTTGCTGGCATACTTGGCAAACTGAGGGTTGTCGTCTGGCACTGGGCGACCTGTGCTCTGGTGATTGTAGTAGAGAGGTTCCTGACCGGTTGTCTTAGGCAGCGAGGTGGAGAGACGACCGGTTGGTACCTTGTCGCCAAAGATGACATCACAGAGTGCATCACCCATCTCTGAGCCACCAAACCATACGTTCATGATGGCTGGTACGTTCTGCTTCTCCCAGGAGAGAACAGTAGGGCGCCCCGAGAAGTTGAGCAATACCACTGGCTTGCCAAGTTTTACGAGTTCTGCAAGAAGTTCATGCTGTACATCTGGCATTTCAAGGTTGGTGCGAGTTCCGCACTCACCACTCATGTCTGCACTTTCTCCCATGCAGCATACGATAACATCAGCCTCATTGGCAACCTTCAGAGCCTCAGCCTTCATCTCTGCATCATCGCCACGATGTAATGGCTTGTCGAACTCCCCGTTCTTTTGCAACTGGGCGTCTCGCCAAATGTTGCTGCCCTGTGCGTATAACAAGGTAGCCTTTCCCTTCAGATTTTGCTCCATGGCCTCCTTGATTGTAGTATACTTGTCTGGTGCCTGCGCCACGCTCCAAGTACCGGCAATGTTGTTGCGGGTATCGGCGAGCGGACCGATGAGAGCAATCTTGCCCTGTTTCTTCAGAGGCAATACGTTGTTCTCGTTTTTCAATAACACGAAAGTCTCAGCAGCTACATCGCGAGCAATCTTGCGGTTCTCAGCGTTGTAGATGTCAGTCTTCTGACGCTTGCTGTCGCAATAACGATATGGGTCACTAAAGAGGCCGAGCTTGTATTTGGCTTCGAGGACGCGGCGGCAAGCCTGGTCGATGTCAGCCTCGCTTACCTTGCCTTCTTTCACGCTCTGTGCCAGATACTGTACGAATCCCTGTGAGCACATATCCATGTCGGTACCGGCGAGGAGAGCCTGCTCAGAAGCCTGCTTCAAGTCCTTGGCTGTGCCATGACGCAAGATTTCGGCGATAGAAGCATAGTCGGTAACCAGAAGCCCCTTGAATCCCCACTGCTTTCTCAGCACATCGGTCATCATCCACTTGTTGGCTGTGGCTGGCACGTAATCGATGAGGTTGAAGGAAGACATCACGCTGCCCACACCAGCCTTGACCACTGCCTCGTAAGGAGGCAAGTACTGGTTGAACATGCGTACCTTGCTCATGTCAACTGTATTATATTCCTTTCCACTTTCCACGGCACCATAGAGGGCAAAATGTTTGAGGCAAGCCATGATGTGGTCTTTTGGCAGGATGAACTCATTGTTCATGTCGAAGTACTGGTAACCCTTGGTCATGGCTGCACCAAGCATGCCACTCAGATATGGGTCTTCACCGTTGCCCTCGCTGATACGGCCCCAGCGCGCATCGAGTGCCACATCCACCATCGGAGAGAAGGTCCAGTTGATACCATCTGCACTCGCCTCCTTGGCTGAAATCTCACCTACCTTCTGCAAGGCCTCTGTGTCCCAGGAGCAAGAGAGGGCAAGAGGGATAGGAAACATGGTCTCATAGCCATGGATGACATCCATGCCTACGAGTAATGGAATGCCTAGACGGCTGTTCTTGATGGCTACATCTTGCAGTGCCTTGATCTTGTCGAGACCCTTGATGTTGAATACGCCACCCATGTTGCCTGCGGCAATATCGCCACCCACCTGGGTGTTGAGGGCTCCGCCCGTAGTGATGTCGCCAGCTACCATGAGGTTGAGCTGGCCAATCTTCTCCTGAAGAGTCATCTTGGCCATCAACTGGTCGATGTATGATTCCATGGCCATAATCTTGCCTGTAGGGGCAGCTTGCTTTTTGGCTCTTTTCTTTTGTTGTGTGGCTGTAGTCGTTTGCTTCTGCGAGCTAACTGTGGCAGCCATTGCGTTTGTGGCAGGATAGCCTGCTAGCAAAGCAAATGAAAGTGATAAAAGTGTTGTTCTCATTTTTAATGTGTAGGTTTTAAATTCTTCTAGGTGCAAAGGTACTAAAAAAGCGGCTAACCAGGGTAGATATTATGTTAAAATGTGGATAATAGTAGGTTGCCTGAAACTTTATATGACTGATTGTTAACGGTTTGCTAACTATGAAAACCATGTAAAAAGTGGATTCCAAATAGATGTTTCTTTGATTTTGTTGCTTTTATATTTGGAGTATTGCAGATATTTTATTACTTTTGCACACAAATTAATAACAAACCTAAGCATAAAAGCTATTTTAGAGGAAGATGAAAATACTTAGAAAGATACTTTGCGGATTGATTCTTGTGGTGCTGTTGTCTCCTATGATGGCGGTGCAAGTAGAGGCTGCGCCTAGCAATGACTCTTTGTATATAGCCCTGGATGAGGCTATAGAACAGTCGCCGGAATTTGTGAAATTGCGCGATGAGCGTATCCAACAGTTGGAGGCTAAACTTGCCACGTTGCATGCTCCCCAAGCTAAGTATGAATGTTGTCTTTCGCTCTATGAGGAATATCGTTCCTATAAGAATGACTTGGCGCTGAAATACATCAACCAGTGCATTTCTTTGGCTGGAAAGATGGGCGACCAGGCTAAGGTGGGCAACGCCAAGACTCTCCTGGCTTTCCAGGGAAGCACCACTGGCGATTATGCCGAGGCTTGGGATGTGCTGAAGGAAATCGACAAGGCTTCGCTTGATGCAGAAGGACTGGCCAACTATTATTGGGCATATCAGCACCTTTATGGCGAGATGGCATATTATGCCAATGTGCCTCATCTCAAAAAATATTATCAGGAGCGACTGGCAGAGTACAGCCAGCTGGCAGAACAAACTTTGAGCCATGACGATGACCGCTATCTGCAGATGCAGGAAATGAAGGCGCGTGATGGTGGAAAGATGAAGGAAGCACTGAAAATTAACGATATGCGACTGGCTAAGGCTGAGCCTGGCACCCACCAATATGCCATTGTCACCTTCTATCGTGCTATTATCTATAAGGTATATGGCAAGCTGGATGAATTCCGCCATTATCTCTTGCTGTCGGCACTGAGTGATGTGCGACTAGCAGTGATGGACCAAGGCTCGCTTTGGGAACTTGCCAATACTGTGAAGCAAGATGAGAGCCAGTTGGCTCGCTCTTATGAGTATATCAAGTTTGCCTGGAAGTCGGCTACCGTCTTCAATACGCCTATCCGTAGCCGCCAGATAATGCCTGTGCTTACCACCATAGAGGAAAGTTATCAGAAGCAGCTTACCGAGAGCAACAAGCAACTGAAGATGATGATTGTATGTTCGGGTTTGCTGACCTTGCTAGTCTTGGGCTTGTTCTTCTATGTCAACAAGCAGCGCCAGCGCATCGCCGTGGCTCATCGCAAGCAGAAGGCTACCAATATCGAACTGAAGACTGCCAACGAGAACTTGAGCAAGGCCATCGATGACTTAAATCGTGCCAATGAGAGCCTGAATGCGGCCAACGAGAGCTTGAACGAGATGAACCAGTCGCTCAACGAGAGCAATAAGATGAAGGAAATGTATATTGGTCGATTCCTCCGTCTATGTGCTGTCTATGTGGATAAGATAGAGACAATGCGCAAGCGGGTGGTGAAGTTGGTGAAGGCTCGTGAACTGACCAAGTTGCTCGACCAGATGCAATCTGGAGAGGCTTACCTAGGTGAACTTTACGAGTATTTCGACTCAGCTTTTCTGAAGCTCTTCCCTAATTTTGTGGAGGAGTTTAATGCTCTATTGAAACCAGAGGAGCGCATTGTGCTAGAGGATGACAACAAGTTGACTACCACAATCCGCATCTTCGCCCTCATTCGTTTGGGCATCGAGGACAGTTCTAAGATTGCAGACTTCTTGCACTATTCTGTAAATACTATCTATAACTATCGTGCCAAGGTCAAGAATGGTGCCTTGTGCGATAGGGAAGATTTTGAAAATAAGGTAAAGGAGATTGGAATGAAATAATTTAAAGGTAAAAAAGTAAAAAGAATTCTTGCTAGATAACTATAGAGAAGCTGAAATACTGCGTAATCTATGAAATCAGTAAAAGTTCCTTTTACCTTTTTACTTTTTTACCTTTTTACTTTTTTACTCTTTTACTTTTTTACCTTTAACTCGAATGCTTTCTTGAGCTTGAGGTTGTCTGCAGCATTGCCTACGAGTGCCTCAAACTGTCCTGTCTCTGCTTTCCAAGAAGAGGTTGCCTCGTCGTAGAAACTGAGGGCATCCTTATGGATGGTGATGTTCACATCTTTGCTCTCACCTGGCTGCAAGTAAACCTTCTGGAAACCTTTGAGCTCCTTGTAAGGACGGTCAACTGATGCCTTTACATCGTGGATGTAGAGCTGAACTGTCTCAGCACCTGCACGCTTGCCCACGTTCTTCACATTGACGGTGAAGGTGATAGCACCATCTGCATTCATCGCTGTCTTGTCGGCACGAAGGTTGCTGATGGCAAACTGGGTGTAGCTCAATCCATGACCGAAGGCGAAAGTAGGGCGGGTCTTGTGAGCGTCAGCCCAACGGTAACCTACGTAGATACCTTCCTTATATTCCTCGTCGATGATATTGCCTTCTGCGTTGGCACCACCTTCCTTGCGCCATGTGCCAGGATAGGTGTTAAGGGCATGAGCGCCCACCTCGTTCAGCGAGTTAACCCATGTGAATGGCAACTTGCCGCTAGGGTTGGCATCACCTGTCAGGATGCTAGCCAAAGCCTCACCAGCCTCAGAGCCGATAAACCAGCCCTGTACAATGCCAGGAACTTTAGCTTTCCAAGGCATAGCCACAGCATTACCCGAGATGTTGACATAGACAAAGTTCTTGTTAGCCTTAGCCAAAGCCTCGATAACCTTGTTCTGGTTGTAAGGCAACTCGTATGATTTGCGGTCATGACCCTCACAATCCTGGTAATCACTCTTGTTCAAGCCACCAAACATCACTACGTAGTCGGCATTCTTGGCTTTTTCTACTGCCTCGGCGATAAGTTCAGCCTCGTTTCGCTTGTCTTCCAAGTTCTGACCGGTTGTCACACCGTTATAGTTGCCTGTTACGTCACCCACGTATCCACGGGCATAGTCCACCTCGATGCCATTCTTGCCCAAACGAGCCTTCAAGCCATCAAGCGGAGAGATTTCACGCTGTACCTTGAGTGATGAGGAACCACCACCTACGGTCATCATCTTTACGGCGTTTTCGCCCACTACCAATACACGCTTAGCTTTCTGCACGTTGATAGGCAATACGTTGTTCTTGTTCTGCAAGAGCACGATGCCCTCTTCGGCAATCTTCTTGGCTGCATCGTAATGACTCTCTGAGCAAAGGAAACCATGAGGACGGTTAGGATTCATCGTGGTGCGATAGAAGAGGCGCAATACTCGGCGTACCTTTTCATCCAGTTCCTTGGTGGTGTACTTACCCTCCTGTATACCTTTTATATATGGCATGGCGAGGTAGTAGTTGTCGTAGGCATTGCTGGCACCCATGGTCAGACCATTGGTCCAAGAACCAAACTCCATGTCGAGTCCGTTCTTCACAGCTTGGTCGGTATCGTGGGCACCGCCCCAGTCGCTTACCACTACGCCATCATACTTCCAGTCGGTCTTCAGAATCTTGTTGAGCGTGTACTGGTTGTGGCAGTTGTGCTCGTTCTTATAGAGGTTGTAGGCACCCATAATCGCCCAAGTCTTACCCTTCTCTACGGCAGCCTTGAAGGCAGGGAGGTAAATCTCATGCAGGGCACGGTCGCTCACGATGACGTTCACCTGGTGGCGATACTCCTCATCATTGTTGAGGCAATAGTGCTTGACACATGCCGACACGCCCCTCGACTGCAAACCTTGAATATAAGGTACCACCATGATGGAAGCTAAGAATGGGTCTTCGCCCATGTACTCGAAGTTACGACCGTTGAGCGGTGTGCGATAGATGTTGACTCCAGGACCCAGAATCATGTCCTTGCCACGATAGAGGGCTTCTTCTCCGAGTGCCTCACCATAGATGCGGCTCATCTGTGGGTTCCAAGATGCGGCAAGGCAGGTGAGGGCAGGGAAGGCAACGCAAGAGTCATTGGTCTGACCAGCCTGTTCCCACTCATCCCAAAGTACGTCAGGGCGAACTCCGTGAGGGCCATCGTCTGTCCAGAAGTCTGGGAAGCCGAGGCGAGGAACGCCGGCAGAAGAGAATTTACTCTGTGCATGGATGATGCGAATCTTCTCTTGCAAGGTCATGCGAGCGATGGCATCGTCGATGCGCTGCTCCATTGGCTTGGTGTTGTCGAGATAGATCGGCAACTGTTGTTGTGCGTTTGTGGCTGAGAATGTAGCCAACGAAAGCACGCAAGATAATACTAAATGTTTCATATAAGTTAGTTGTTTTGATGCGAATTTCGTTTCGACTGCAAAAATAATAAATAAATGGGGGTAAAACTAGGCTAGGCAATACGAAAGTGGATGAGTGTAAAAAATGATAGTTTGTAAGTATTTGATTAGTAGAGATATAGTGGAAAATGATAAGATTTTAAAAGTGGGTGAATATGAATGCTGAAAAAGTGTCTGAAAGCCAATTATTCCTTTCTTCCTGCAAAAAGTAGAATCTTTATCAAGTCCACTTTCAGAGATTGATAGATGTGATGTAAGTACTTGATAATGAATTGTGTAAAGCTAAATAAAGAAGAAAATTATCCACTTATCTTGCCAAAGGGCTAGGTTATATGAAAAAAACATTATATATTTGCAACCGAAAACGGAAACACGCATTCGAGCAATGCACAACCGCACAGTCTTAACGATACATTATTAATATATAATAGTGAACCGCTCAGAACAATAATAACAGAAAAATCAAATTTCTAAACTAACTTTCAAGATATGAAAACAAAAAGTCTATTGCTGGCGACCGCACTCTTGATGTCGACGTCAGCGTTCGCACAGAAAAACACCTTCAAGGGTGTCGTGTTGGATGACCAAGGTGAACCTGTCATCGGTGCCACTATCCAAGTGAAAGGCAACAAGGGTGCAGGTGCCATCACCGACCTTGATGGTAACTTTGTTATTGATGCTGACGCAAACCAACCTCTCATTATTACTTATGTGGGTTATCAAAATGCAGAAGTAAGGCCATCTGCAAACATGAAAATTACATTAAAGCAAGATGACAAGACTTTGGACGAGGTTGTAGTTGTAGGTTATGGTTCTCAGAAGAAGGTAAATCTCTCTGGTTCTGTATCTGCTATCGAGGGATCTAAGTTGTCTGCCCAGCCTGCTACAGATGCAGTGTCAGCCTTGCAAGGTCAGATGCCTGGTGTGACCGTCTTGCGTAACAGTGGTCAGCCTGGTAGTGAGGCTTCTGGTATGCGTATCCGCGGTTTCTCTTCTGTCAACAGCACCTCTGCATTGGTGTTGATTGATGGTGTGGAAGGTGACTTGGCATTGGTGAATGCCGATGATATAGCTTCCATTTCTGTATTGAAGGATGCGGCAGCTTGTGCCATCTATGGCGCTCGTGCAGCTGCGGGTGTTGTCTTGGTTACAACAAAGAATGGTTCTGAGGGTAAGGCTAAGGTGACCTATAATGGTTATTTTGCTTTCAATACTCCTGGCAACATGCCTGAGCGTTTGCCTGCTTGGGAGGAAATGAAGATGAACAATGAGGCTCGTATCAATGCTGGTGGTAACTACGATAAGAACCCAGAATTCTCTTCATGGGTAGGCAATCCTAACTTCAGCTATCGCCCAAACAATACCAATAGCCGTTGGGACTTCTTCCAAGCTACCAACTGGGTGGCTGAGGGTACTCGCGACTATACCACACAGCAAAACCACACTGTGTCTATCTCTGGTGGCAACAAGGCTGTCAACTATATGTTGTCTGCCAAGTGGTACACCAAGAACGGTATTTTGAAGTATGGTCCTGACAGCAATGAGCGTTGGAGCTTGAATGCCAAGGTCAATGCTCAAATCAACAAGTATTTGTCTGTCAATACATTGATGAGATACCAATCTACTCGTACAGCAACTCCACAGCGTAGTGCTGGTGGTGTGTTGAACTTGCTCTATTCTTCTCGTGGTTGGCAGCCTATCTACAATCCAGAGGAAGACATCAATGACAGTCCTTATAATGGTGACTTGCAGCAGAATGCCATTGACATCATGAAAAATGAGGGTGCCAACCGTTCTAAGTATGAGGCTTATACTGGTAAGGTAACCTTTAAGATGGAAAATCTTGTCAAGGGATTGACCCTTAATGCTTCTTTGTCTCGTTTGGCTGGTATTTGGAACCAAAGCATCGTTCGCCGTCATTTGGTATGGAACAATCGCTTGGGTACAGGTGTTCGCCAGCAGAGCAACAACCCAAATTCTTTCTATAGATGTAAGAATACAGATTATCATGACTTGGCAGAGTTGACTGCCAACTATCATCTGAACCTCTTCAAGAAGCACGACATCTCTGTGCTTGGAGGTATGAGCTATGAGAATTATCGCAAGGACCAGATGGATGCCACTGTGAAGAACTTGCTCTCTAATGACTTCTTCTCATTCAACTATTATGACTCATCTGTTGCAACCAACACAAGTGTAGGTGACAACATCCAGACATGGTCTATGATGTCATACTTCGGTCGTTTGAACTATGCTTTTGCCGACAAATATCTCTTCGAGGCGAATGTTCGTTATGATGGTAGCTCTCGCTTGGCACCTACTGAGCGTTGGAAGGCATTCCCTTCTGTATCTGGTGCATGGCGTGTCAACCAAGAATCTTTCATGAAGGACTTGACTTGGTTGAGCAACTTGAAGCTCCGTGCTTCATGGGGGCAGTTGGGTAATGGTGCTGTGTTGGGTCTCTATGACTACATCCCTACCATCTCCCAAGGTGACTATATGGGTCAGAAGACATTCTATCAGGGCAGCCTTGCCTCTAAGGACAAGACTTGGGAGACGATTTCTACCACCAACATCGGTGTAGATCTCGGTTTCTTGGACAGCCGTTTGAATGCTACATTCGATTATTATTGGAAGTACAACAATGACATGTTGTCTTCATTGCAGTTGCCTCATACCATTGGTATCGGTGTGCCAAATGTCAACATCGGTAAGTTGAAGACTTGGGGTTGGGACTTCGAGATTTCTTGGAAAGACAAGATCAAGGACTTCAGCTATCAAGTTACGTTCAATCTCTCTGACAGTCAGAACAAGTTGGTTTCTTACGATGGTGCCAGTGTTATCAATGAGGGTAATGTGAGCTTGCTCGAAGGTTATGAGATGAATACTATCTGGGGTTACAAGACCGATGGCTATTGGAAGAGCCGCGACGAGTACTTGAAGTACAAGGAAGAGCACCCAGGCTATCAGAGTTTCAACGACGGTAAGGTGTCTGGCGGTGATGTGAAGTACTTGAACCAAGGCAATATCGACCATCAGGTGGGTACAGGTTCTGGAACCAAGGAAGACCATGGTGATTTGGTTTATCTCGGCAACTCAAACGCTCGTTATCTCTATGGCTTCAACCTATCAGCTCAGTGGAAGGGCTTCGACTTCTCCATGATGTTCCAGGGTGTAGGCAAGCGCAAGATATTGATTGCGGCTGATGCCATCGCCCCGTTCAAGAACACCTACCAGATGCCTTGGACCATTCATCGCGACTATTGGACAGAAGACAACCAGGATGCGGCATGGCCACGCCTCTATGTCTCCAATGACTTCAACTACAAGGCATCAGACAAGTGGCTCCAAGATGCTTCTTACATTCGTCTGAAGAACATCACCTTGGGCTATACCATCCCTGGAATCAAGAAGTATGTGAACAACGTTCGTGTTTATGTGACAGGCAACGACCTTTGGGAGCACACCAATCTCTTGAAGATTTATGACCCTGAGGCAGGCAACAACGTAGGCCGTAACTATTATCCATTCTTCCGTACATGGGCATTCGGTGTAAATGTAACATTCTAAAAAGAAACTTCGACATGAAAAAAATATATATGTTTGTAATAGCCCTTGCTACTTTGGGCTTGACAAGCTGTGAGTTGGACAGAGAACCTGAGACCACCTTGTCAGATACTAACTTTTGGAAGTCGGAGAGTGACTTCCGTGGTGCTTGTAACAGATTCTATACGGATCTTGATGGCTTCTGGCACGACTATCGTGCTGATGATTTGAGCAGTGGCGGTGCCAATTCCACTTCGAGTGGCAACTGGACGGTGCCAGCTACTTCCAGTGACTGGACCAATCCTTATAATAGAATAGGTAAGTGCAACAATGCCATCGAAAAGATAGGTGCTTCTTCTCAGCCTGATGCCATCAAGAACCGTTGGATTGCAGAGGCACGTTTCTTCCGTGCCTACCAATACTTCGAGTTGGTGAAGAAATATGGTGATGTGCCATTGATATTGAAGTCTTTTGACTCAACCAATGACCCTGAGATCAAGAAGGAACGTACATCTCGTGAGGAAGTAATCCTGCAATGCTATGAGGACTTGGACTTTGCTTTCCAGTATTTGCCAGACATCGACAAGGTTTCTAGCTCTGCACTTTGGGGACGTGTCTCTAAGTCTGCCGCATTGGGTCTGCAAACTCGTATCGGACTTTATGAGGGAACTTTCTCCAAGTACCATAACCTAGGAAGCGACTGGAAAGCTCACCTTCAGAAGAGTGTTGATGCTGCTGCTGAGATGATTAAGGAAGGCAAACATGACTTGTATCCTGATTTTCAGAAATTGTTCTATTTCGATGGCGAAGGTCGTCAGAACAAGGAGAATGTCTTCGTCAAGGTATATGGTCCTAATGACGCACCTACCATCACTCATGGCAACTCACGCCAGTTGGAGAATACTACTTGCGTAACTCGCAATGCTGTTGACCAGTTCTTGTATGTAGATGGTTTGCCTCGTGAGAAGAGTGCTTTTGCCATTCAGGAAGAACAGAGCTATGACGATGTGTTCAAGAATCGTGACCCACGTCTGGGCATGACCCTATATAAAATAGGTGAAGAGTCTTACAAAGGCGCTTTCATTCCTTTTGCTTACCATAAGGGCTATTCCATCAAGAAAGGTTTTATGCTGAGTGAGTGGGAGACCAACTCTAAGGAGTCGGTTGACAAGATGATTATCCGCTATGCGGAAGTGTTGCTCTCATACGCTGAGGCTCTCTACGAGTTGAACGGTTCCATTACGGATGAGCAGCTTGATGCTACCGTCAACAAGGTGCGTGAGCGTGCGGGCTTGAATGTAAGGTTGGCCAATGCCTTTGTGCAGGAGCATGGCTTGAACATGCGTGATGAGATTCGCCGTGAGCGCTTGGTGGAATTTATTGATGAGAATATTCGATATAGTGACATCATCCGTTGGAAGATAGCCGAAAACGTATTGCCAAAGCCTATCATTGGTGCCAAGTTTGTTGATTCTGAGACTACCACGAAGCGTGAGGAGTTCAAGAATTTCTTGACAGATGAGAATGGTCAGCTTGGTGGAAAGCAGGCATACGGCGAGAAGGACTTCTATGTCATCGAGCAAGGTGACACTCGTAAGTTTGACCCAGAGAAGGATTACCTCTATCCTATCCCTACCTATGAGATAGCAACTAGCGGTGGTAATGTAAAGCAAAACCCTAAGTGGTAAAAATGAGTGTAGAACATTTTAAAAGCAAACAACAATGAAAAAGATATTTTTTGCAATGATGGCTCTCATCTTCGGCTTGTCACTGACAAGTTGTAGTGATGATGACTGGAGCACAGATCCTGCCTTGGAACATGAGTATTTCTATGGCTTCAATGACTGGGGAAAGTTTAAGAATGATGTCAGCTATCAAATCCAGAATGGAGAGACGGCAGTTCTCTCTACCCATTTCTGGAGTGAGCGTCCTCAGTCAGGGGTTGATGCAGAGGTGGCTTATTATACTGTCAGTGACAACCTGACCCTCGGTGTTGACTATCAGGTTGTGGATGACAATGGCAATGCCTTGACAGCTGAGAGCAACGGTGGATATAAGGTGATCTGGAAAGACTGCACCAAGGGAGACAAGGACATCAATATCAAGGCCCTGAGTTCCAAGAAAGGTAAGGTCATTGTACAGACTTGGGATCCAGCCCGTACGGGCGACGATGCCATCGCTTTCGAGAATACTTACATCATCAAGACCGCTCAGTATTCTGTGCGTGCTTTCACAGAGAACTACAAGCAGACTGTTAATATTAACTAGAAAGAATGAGAAAGAATATAATTGCAATGTGTGCCCTGTTGCTAACTGCAACGGGCGCACAAGCTCAGTCGGTGCTCGATGCCAACCATCTGGCATACGTCAAGCAGCATCTTGCGGATCCTACTTATAGCCAGGCTCTGCAAGCCTTGGAAAAGCAAGCGGGACACGACTTGTCCATGAAACCTCTATCTGTGATGAGCAAGGATTATATTCCTTCTAGCGGCTCAAAGCATGATTATGTGAGCTTGGCTCGTTATGCTTGGCCAGACAAGTCTAAGCCTAATGGCCTCCCATATACCATGCGAGATGGCGTGTCCAACCCAGAATTGAACAAGTTTGACCGCAACAAGCTTTCTGCCATGGCAAATGCTGTCTATCGTCTTTCACTAGCTTATTACTTCACTGGTGAGGAGAGATATGCCAAGAAAGCCACTGAGTTGATTCATGTGTGGTTCCTGGACAAGGGGACGAAGATGAACCCTAACTTGAGGTATGCGCAACATATTCCTGGTGCTTATGACGGAAGATGCTATGGGGTGATAGATGCCTACTCTTTTGTGGAGATGTTGGATGGTGTGCAACTCCTTGAGAAGTCCAGGTCTTTCACAGCCAAGGACTCCAAGCAGTTGAAGGCTTGGTTCTCCCAGTTGCTGAAGTGGTTGCTGACTCATCCACAGGCCATTGAGGAAAGCAACCAGAAGAACAACCATGCCACGGCATACGATGTGCAGGTGGCGGCTTATGCCCTTTATACAGGCAACAAGAAGGTCTTTGAAGATGTACTCGAGAAATTCCCAGCTCGCCGCATTGCGACACAGATCGAACCTGATGGAAAGCAGCCATACGAGTTGCGCCGCACCTTGGCCTTTGGCTACTCACAGTACAACCTCAACCACATCATCGACTTCATGCTGATGGTGAAGCACCAGGGCAAGGACATTCATCCTTACTGTGTCATAGGCAACCATAGCTTCTTCAAGGCAATGGACTTTATGGCTCCCTATATGGGCAAAAGCGTGAAGGAATGGCCATATCAGCAGATCAGCGGCTGGCAAGGCAAGCAACAGGAGATGGCTAATGACTTCTATCGTGCTTATACGCTCGACGAGTCGCACAAGGACTACCTGGCATTGTATCGTCAAAACAAGATACGTGATTGGAGCGACCTGTTTGTGTTGTTGTATGAGAAACCTACCAAGATAGACAATGCGATGGCTCGTGCCGATGAGCAATTGAGATATGCCTTGGCATGTACGGCTGAAGCTCGAAAGACTGCCAAGGGGGATAGGGTCTCTCCTCGTAGTATAGACAAGGACGGCAAGCTGGTGCTGGTTGGACCTAAGGACTGGTGCTCTGGTTTCTTTGCAGGAAGCCTCTGGCAAATGTATCAATATAGCCATGAGCAGTTTTGGCGTGAGAATGCGGTGAGCAACACCTGGCCTATAGAGAGCGCCAAGTGGCATCGTGGCACCCATGACCTGGGATTCATGATAGGTGACTCCTTTGGCAAGGCTTACCAGCTGACAGGGGAACAGTCTTATCGCGACGTCATGTTGCAGGCGGCTCGCACCTTGATTACTCGTTATTCTCCAAAGGTGGGTTGCATTCGCTCCTGGGACCATAATGCCGACAAATGGAAGTATCCAGTCATCATTGACAATATGATGAACTTGGAGATGCTGTTTGAGGCCACCAAGTTGACGGGCGACTCAACCTTCTACAAGATTGCGGTTAGTCATGCCAATACGACGATGAAGCATCATTTCCGTGATGACTATTCCTCTTTCCATGTGGTGGATTACGACCCTCAGACCGGTGCGGTCCGTATGCGGGTCACTCATCAAGGCTATAGTGACGACTCTTATTGGAGCCGTGGTCAGGGATGGGCACTTTATGGTTACACCATGTGCTATCGCTATACCCACGACAAGCGTTACCTGGAGCAAGCGCAAGGGGTGGCAAAATTCCTCTTCTCCCTCAAGAACATGCCTGCGGATGGCATCTTCTATTGGGATATGAAAGATCCAGCCATTCCTAACACATCTCGTGATGCATCGGCTGCAGCATTGGTGGCTTCTGCGTTTTACGAACTGTGTGGATATGTGCCTGTCGGTGAAGGAAAGCAATATAAGGCCTTTGCAGACAAGATTGTCAATTCTCTCATCGACCACTACCAGGCCCCTGTGGGAAGCAACCAGGGCTTCTTGCTCTTGCATTCCACGGGGCATAAGCCAGCCAACAGTGAGATAGACGTGCCAATCAACTATGCAGACTACTTCTACTTGGAGGCTTTGCGCCGCAAGGCTCAGCTAGACCAGTAGGGGGAATGTATCATGAATAACTAACTTTCTATATATATATTAATGAAAATCAATAGATTTTTCACAACTATCCTCTTGACAACCATCGTTGAGGCTGGTGCATTCGCACAGAGTGCCATCAAGTCGCTCAACGATGGTTGGGTGTTTAGTGAGGACAATGTTCATTGGCAAAGTGTTGCTTTGCCACATACATGGAACACGGATGCTTATGTCACTCGTGATTATAAGCAGGGCAAGTATAGCTACAAGCGCAAGCTGATGTTGCCAATCCCAGGAAAGGAGACCCCAAACAAGCAAACAAACTCAATGCAAAAGCGCTACTTCCTGAAATTGGAAGCAGCCAGTAAAACATCTACGATCTATATAAATGGTAAGGAGGTGGGCAAGCACCGGGGCGGTTATACCGCCTCGGTCTTCGACCTGACCCCATTCTTAAGTGCAAATGATGCTGAAAACAAAGCTTGGGGTTCCAAGCGCGAGTATGAGCTGCTTATTACGGTCGATAATGCCGACATGCAGGTAGCTCCTATTTCTGCCGACTTTACTTTTATGGGTGGCATCTATCGTAATGTGAAGCTGATAACTACCCATGCCCAGCATTTCTCTATGACGGAGGATGGGGCTGATGGCGTGTTTGTCAGTACCAGCCATGTGTCGGCAGATCAGGCAGAGGTCGCCGTAAAGTGCAGGTTGCGCAATGATGCAGACCAAAGGAAGGATTGTTATGTCATCAATTCCCTATATGCCCCAGATGGGCGGCAAGTGGCTGTCGTCAAGAAGCGTGTCCGCCTTCAAGCTGGCCAGGCTTGTATGATGCAAGCAAGTTTTCCACAAGTCAAAAATCCTGTGCTTTGGTCTCCAGAGCAACCTCAGCTTTATCGTGTCAAGACGGAATTGGTGGATGCCCAACAAGACAAGTCGCAGTTGAAGAAACAAGTCGTCTTGGACAGCCAGGAGCACTACGTGGGTATGCGCTGGTGTGAGTTTGATGCCCAAAAAGGATTTTTCCTCAATGGCAAGCCTTATAAGCTCAACGGCATGTGCCGTCACCAAGACCAACGCCCATATGGTGTGGCTTTGGAGGATGATATGCACCGCAAGGACTTACGCATCTTGAAAGAGATGGGATGCAACTTCGTGCGCTTGGCTCACTATCCACAGGCTGAGGCTGTGTTGGAGATGTGCGACAAGCTGGGCTTGCTGGTCTGGGAGGAGATTCCTGTGGTCAATTATGTTCCAGATAATGAAGCTTTTGCTGACATCGCAGCCCAACAGTTGCGAGAGATGATCCGTCAGCATTACAACCATTCTTCCGTCATACTTTGGGGATATATGAATGAAATCTTGTTGAAAGCACGCAATGAGTATCCTAAGCAAGAAGATTTTAACAAGGAGATAGGACGTATCCAGGCTTTGGCAGGAAGGTTGGAGAAAATCGTACATGAGGAAGATCCTACCCGCCATTCAGTCATGGCACTTCATGGTAGCAATGATTATAACAAGTATCACATTGCAGACTTTTCGCAAGTCTTGGGATGGAATTTGTATCAAGGATGGTATGGTGGCGACTTGACAGGTTTTGAACGTTATCTCGCCGACCAGCAGAATAATCATCCCGACCATCCTGTCATCGTCAGTGAATGGGGAGCTGGAAGCGACCTTCGCTTGCATACCGACCAGGGAAAGCCATTTGACTTCTCCTGTGAATATCAGCAGAAGTACATCGAGCATTACTTGCCAGTCATCAGCGATACACCTTATATATTAGGTGGCAGCTATTGGAACTTCATCGATTTCTCTTCAGCAAGTCGAGGTGAATCTATGCCACATATCAACAATAAGGGTGTGGTGACTCCAGAACGTCAAAAGAAAGATGTATATTACTACTTTCTGGCAGTATGGACAACAGATAAACCTGTGGTTCATATCGCCATACGCGATTGGCAGCATCGAGAGATGGTAGAGAAACGACAGCAGGTTAAGGTTTATACCAATGCTAAGGAGGTCGAACTCTGGCAGAACGGCAAATCGCTGGGTCGGCAACCTGTGAGCAATCATTTCGCTCTGTTTGATGTGGAATGGGAAGAGGGTGAGAACCGCTTGATGGCTAAGATTGCCAAGATGAGCGATGGAAAAGATGCCGATAATGTGATAGATGCACTAGTGGATAATGCTGTGGTGACTTATAAGAACGTGCCAACTGATGCCTCCCTGCTTCAAGATATTGCCATCAATGTAGGTAGCCATTGCTATTTCCAATCAGACAAGACGGGTATGACATGGGTAGCTGATAGACCTTATTCTGCGGGCAGTTGGGGATATGTAGGTGGCAAAACTACCAATACCCAAACAGAGATTGCATGTACTGAGGATGGACCTCTCTATCAAACAATGCGGAGTGGGATTGAGGAGTATTGCTTCGATGTGCCACAGGGCAGATATGAGTTGGAACTACTCTTTACGGATACACGTCAGAAGCAAGCCCAATCCATTTATTTGCTAGGCAAAGACAATCAGGGGGCTGAGGGACAAACTCGGCAGTTTGGCTTTGGCATCATGGTAAATGGCAAAGTGATAGAATCAAACTTTTTGCCTGGAGCTGAGGCTGGCTATTTTACCGCCATCCGCCGAAGCTATCTCGTTGAGACTGATGCAAAGGGGATTTTTGTTAAGTTCCATTCTCAAAATGGTGACAAGGCTTTCCTTTCCGGCATCCGTCTCCGCAAGCTATAGTCGTATTATTAAAAGATTGCATATAAACAAAGCCTCGTCAAGTGATTGGCGAGGCTTTTGGGTTCATCATAGAACCTTCTTTGATATAAAAGTTAGTTAGATTAATGTTCCCCTAGGCAAAGCACTAGAGTATTTTGGGGCGTTTTAGTCTGCTTTCAATCCCATGGATTTGATGTAGGTGATTTGTGGCACGCAGTTTTGCTTTTTTGCATTCTCTACGAATTGCAGCAGGAGCTTCTTGCCTTGCTCTTGGTTAGGACGAGCCTTGCGGATGGCATCGAAGCTGCTGCGGTCTGCCTCGGCGAACTTCACGATAACGCTGTCCCAATCGGCTGGCTTCTTGATGCCCATCATACAAGACAGGTCTATCTTCTTATATGGCCAGAAGGTATAGCCAATGTTTGCTTTCTTCATGGTGGCGCAGAAGTCAGCTTGCCACTTGTCGGTATTGTGACCTATCTCGCCCATATACATTGGCAACTGAGTCTTGTCTCTGAAGTCGATGATGCTTTGGATGGCTGCCTTGGTTGGCTCGCCGCCATAGCGATGGCAGGTATACATGATCTTGTCGTCGAATGTCCAGTCGCTGAATGGCTCAAAGTTTCCGTTCCACTGCGAACCTCCCAAGAGGATGATATGGTTGTTGTCTGCCTCTCGGATAGCTTTGGTGGCTCGCTTGTAGAGGGCTTCGAGTTTGCCGTTCATCTCTGCCTGCAACTCTTTGGAAAACATCGTGGCGATAGGTTCGTTCATCAGTTCATAGCCAAGTACCACAGGCTCGTCCTTGTAGCGGCTGGCGATAGTCTTCCAGATGTTGCAAAATAGCTGCTGGCTGGCCTCGCTCTCAAAGAGCCAAGGATAACCATGACCATTGTCGATATTGTCGCCTGTCTGTCCGCCTGGACAATCGTGCATGTCGAGAATGAGATGCAAGCCGTACTTGCGGCACCACTCGATGGTCTTGTCCATCATCTTGAATCCCTCGTTCTCATCGTTCTTACCCATGTAATCCTCACGGGTGAAGAGCTTGTAGTTGAAAGGCAAGCGGATGGTGTTGGCACCAGTCTTGGCGATGTACTCGATGTCTGCCTCAGTGATGTAGTTATCCTTGAATGCTTGCCAGAACTCGCGGGCAAAGTCAGGACCTGCAAGCTCACAAACCATATCGTTGATCATCCACTCGCAGTTGGTCTTGCGGAAGTTGAACATATAGCCTTCAGGGTTCAACCAGTTGCCAAGGTTGGTACCCACGATGTAGAGCTTACTGCCATCTGGATTGAGAAGGTCCTCCCCCTTGATGGTGATGAACTTGCTTGTTTGCACAGGTTCCTGCTTTACGGTTTCTTTTCTGGCTTTCTTCGCATTCTTCTGTGCATAAGAAGGGAGATTGCCCGTACCTAATGACATAAGCAGGAGGAGAATAAGATAGTTAGTTCTTTTCATTTCGTTATTGTTTTGGTTGATAACTTTTGCAAAGGTATATAATAATAGGCAATATAGCAAATTGCCAAAGGGATAATGTGGATGAATATGAATTTGATAAAAGTCAAGTAATTGATAATGAACTTATTATGTAAAGTATGCGCCCTGAAAGAAGTGGATGCTTAAGGAGGCTAACAGTGCTAAGTAGGAAGCAAAGGTTGAATGGATAGAGGTACGAAATAAGTTTATTGATTGGCATTTTTACATTCATTCACTTCCACTTTGTTTGATTCTTGTTGAGAAATAAATATATTGATATACAGATACTTAACTATGGTATGTGTTGGCAAAAGTCCACTATGGCAACACATAGGCTTGCTTTAATGGAGAAAAACCCTTATCTTTGCACTCGTAATTTTAGGTTTATTATGTTTAGGTTTATATTTATTAGTTTGGTTTTAGGTTAATACAAAATAAGGCATGAGCATTCTGTGATAGAAAGCTCACGCCTTTTTCTTTATTCAGCAACTTTTCGGTGAAGTTCTGCCATTATTTCATTTCGATGCTCAATGGTGTCTTCAATGCTTCCAAGTATTCCTTGATGCGCAACTGCCATTCGGCGTAACTGCGAACATCATACTTGCTCCATGCGGCACCAAAGTAATAGCTGTACTTCTCACCATTCTTCAAACCTCGCTTCAGTCCGAGGGCATGACCTGTGGCACCATCGTGCTTCTGGTCGAAGAGCTGGTAGTAGGTATTGTCGATGCCGTTAGGGAAGAGAACGCCTACGTATACCTGGCTCTGGTTTACCTCTTGGTTGTCGGTAGGGTCTGCATAGCTTACATAATCCTTGGCAAAAGTCTTGCTCTCGGTGTCCTCCTCATGGATAGGGAAACCTGTGGCAAAGTCGGTAGGAGAGGTAAGCCCATCATACCATACGGTCATCTTGTTGAAGTTGCTGCCCTTGTCGAGCGAGATGATGCGATGCTCCACCACGTTCTTTTGGTCACCGATGGTGGCAGGATTGTAAGTCAACTCTACAGTAAAGCGCAAAGGACCGTTGTCCAATATCTTATAGGTCTTCCAGCAATAAGGCAGGTGTTGTGTCTTTCCCACCATCAAGCTTGGTGCTCCCAAACCGAGCGTAGCTCCCACACGATAAGGGTCAAGACCGTTGCCGTGGTCGAGGTGGAAAGAGGTGGTAAGGTCTATCTCACGAGATTCAGCCCACAATGCTTTTGCCTGTTCCTTGAGTTTGGCAGCCTTGGCTGCATTCTTCTCAGTTTTCGCCTGTTTCTCTAGTGCTCTTGCCTTGGCATCCACCTTATCTCCCTGAATGTTGCCGTTCATATCCTTGATGTATCGGTCGTAAACGATGGTGTCTGGGGTGTTCTTCACCCAGATATCAGTGCCGAAAGAGCGCTCACCTGAACGCTGGAGGGCTGGACCATAGATGCGATAGGCGCAGCGGTCGTTCTCCCAGGCAATGTCATCCTTGCGAATCTTGTAGAGTGCTCCTGTTGTCCAATATTTCTGTTGGTATGGTTTGCCGATGGTTACAGTATAGGTGGCGGTGCCATGAGGGCGCACACTGCCATCAATCAAGAGTTTGCCATCGTGGGTAATCTGTGAGCCAATCTGTTGACCATTCTTGCTCTTCACGATGTATGCCTCGCCTTTCTTAGGGGTAGCATTGCCAAGTTTAGCCTTTACATCGCTCATGTTCAGTTCGATGAGTTCGGTACGAGAGGAGGCTGTTGGGTTGTTAACCACGATAGTGGCTTGTTGGGCATAGCTGTAGTTAGAACCAGCCAATGCCAAGAGCATCATCAAGCCTTTAGGCGTTATGCTCTTTTGGATGATGTCAATGGGCATCATGCAGTTAATTATTTTCTTGTTAGTCATCTTTGATTTGTTTTTATTTTAAATACGAATGAATAGTTGTCGATACTTAATCTTAGATGACAGAAACCTCCATAGAGATGTCCTCCTTTGGTCTATCTCCACGAAGTATCTCGCAGTTCTGAATCTTTTCCACGACATCGAGTCCTTCCTCTACCTCGCCGAAAACGGTGTACTGGTTGTCGAGGAATGGGGTGCCTCCTACCTCTGTATAGGTCTTCACCTGCTCATCGGTGAACTTAGGGTAACCCTGCTCCTTGCAGCGTTTCTTGGTTTCATCCACAAGCTCATCTTGTAATTTCATTAATCCCTCACGGTCACGGTTGCGACGGAAGTTCATAATCTCATCGTGATGCTCCTTGGCTAGCTGGTTGAAGACGGTTTGTTCCATCTGCATACCCATCTGCTTCTCCATCTGCTTCAGTTCATTCTGCTTGTAGGTCTTACCCCAAACGATATAAAACTGGCTACCGCTACTCTCACGGTTAGGGTTCACCTCATCTCCCAGACGAGCAGCACTCAGCGCACCACGCTTGTGGAAAAGTTGTGGATAAACAAACTCAGCAGGGATGGTATAGTCTGGACCGCCTGTACCGAGCATCTTGCCCTTAGGTGCGCCCTTGCTGTCAGGGTCGCCGCCCTGAATCATGAAGTCCTTGATGACACGGTGGAAGAGTGTGCCATCGAAATATCCCTCCTTCGCCAATTTGATGAAGTTGTCACGATGCTGAGGAGTCTCGTCGTAGAGGCGCACTGTGATGTCGCCCTCTGTAGTCTTAATCAATATCTTTGCCATTGTATATCTTAATTCTTGATTATTAATTTTTAATTATTAATTTTTAATTATTAATTCTTATAATATTCCTTCCATTCCTTCATAGCCTCCTGCCAGTCGGTTTGTTCACCGCTAGCGATGGCCTCTTTCTGTTTCTCCGCCTCATCACGAGCCTTGTCACGAGCACGTTTCGCCTTCATAGCCTCGATGGTGGCATCGTCGAGAATTTGGATAGCTCCACGCTTGATGGCATCCTGTAATTCCTCCTCGCCGAAAGCCTTGCCCGGTTCATTGAAGTCAGAGATGTTAAATTCATAATCCACTCTCAAGTCGTGGCGTATCATTTTCTGTTGCAATCGGTTGCCAGCGTTCTTGAGTCGCAGCAACTTCCCGATTTCCTTGATTTCTCCAGCTGAGTATTTGTTTCTTCCCATTCAAAGTTGTTTATGATGTTACTATTCGGATTTGTCGTGAAATCCTATATCGGCTGCAAAATTACGCATAATCTCTGATAATAGCAAGAAAAAGCAGAGAAATTCCATTTCCCTGCTATCCTTTTACCTTTTTACCCTTTTACTTTTTTACCTTTTAATCACTTCCAAGCCTTCCGCTGGTTCAGTTCTATCAGTCGGTCGAACTCGAAGTCTGCCTTAATCTTATCCAGGATTCTCTTTACGACAATGTTCATGGCACTGCCCTTGCTGTAGTTGGCTGGGCACATGAAGTTGGCGCGTCCATCTCGGATAAGCTGTTGAGCCATCTTTTCCTTGTCTTCGTTGTTATAGACTGCGATGGAATGCCCATTATGCTCCTTCACCATCTTCATGCAAGGTATGTCGGTCTCGCCATCACCAAAGTAAATCATGCGAGGGAAGGGGATGGGGCGTTTGTTGTCGGGTACGTATTGGTTGACCTTGGAGTTGTCGCTTACCTTCGGGATACCCTTGTTTATCTTGAAGAGAAACTGGGTCTTGGTGGTGTAGTCGACGGCTACGGCTGGCCAAAAGGCACTGCCATCCTTGTCATAAAGAAAAGAGCAGGCATAGATGTTTTCAAACTCTTGGGCGATAGGGGTACCCTCTATCATCTCCTTCAGTCCAGAGGAGTTGATGTAGTGCTTGATGTTTAAGCCGATGCTTTCGCCATATTCATTAACGAGCGAGAACCATTGCTTGACACCACGGAATAATTCCACGTTCTTTCCGAAGTTTTGGAACGACTCTCGTGTCAAGGATATGTTGCTTTTCTTGGCCTCATCAAGCATCAAGTACATATAGGTAAGGATTCCATTGGCATCCTTGCCCTCAGAGAGTTTCCTGTTTCTCTCCCAAAATTCCTCCTTTGTTTTCCCGGTTGCCTGAATGAATCCAAACTCCTGCATATTGCCTGGCGACAGTGTCCCATCGAAATCATAAATCAATGCTACTGTTGGTCTTTTTTTTGTCATATCCTGTTCTCCTTCTTCTTTATTTATTATCACAAAAATACATAATCTTCAGCAGATTCGCAATAAATAAAAGTATAAAAAAATATAAAGGGAGGAAAATAATGAAGGACAACTGCATTATCCACATGGTTAATGGCAAACATTTTGAGCTGCACAAAAACGAAACGAAAGTCAAAAGCCCCTTCAGTATTTTGAATAACTTGCTGATTGACTGTACTTTCCACTGAAGAGGCTAGAGCGAAGAACTTAACAAAACTATCCTTATGGAGTGTTTATGAGCAATGGCTGCCATTTCTGAAAGAAATGTATGCTTGAGTATCTCCTTTCCGAAAGATATGGAACTACTGGGGCAGAAGCCTAGGCTTTGTGGGACAGGATACTATGTTCTTGGGGAGAAAGAAGTACTCTTTCAGGTTTTCGTTCGGCAGTCGCAAGACCTTTTGACTCTAGTCAAAAGATTTTTTGACGGTAGTCAAAAGGTCTTGTCACTGTAGTCAAAAGCCCTCGAAAGCTAGATAGGCATACGTTAGTAATTACTTACATAACCTGCATTCGGTACATAACCATCCGCTTGTTGCGACTTTTCTTACTGAAAGAAAACACCGCCTACAGCCCCTTCAGTGGAACTAACTGTAAAACAATACTTTACGCTAAATTCTGAAAGGGTTTTGAAAATGAAAAACTTTTATTTGCTTTTTGACAGAGGCAAAATTTCGTCTTTAAGTTCTTGTCTAATCTCATAGTTTGGGAAATCCAAAGAAATAAACACCATTCATATAACTCTTTATGGTGAGAGACTGATAGTCGAACTCAAAAGCATTTTTAGATGTTTTTGTCTACTATGATAAGCTGTTGTGCATGAGCCGTATCCCTATATTTCTAATTTATTTGAAACAAATTCTTCTAAAAAAGTATTTATTTCAAGATTTTATTGTACCTTTGCATCGGTTATCATCCTTTATAGGGATGATATTCCAAGACATTGTGGGTAAAACAAAAGCATTCGCTATTATTTCGCGTTTAGCCAAGAGCGTAGGAAACTCAAATTGGAATAACAAGCACGGAAATAATATGTGATAGGTGGCTCGTATATATTGGTATCAAGTCTCCATATCTACCGAATAAGCAATGCAAGCACGCTATAGGCGTGATGCATACTTATGGTAGATCCTGGGGCTCCAATTCCTACGCCGCCCCGTGCTAAACGCGATAAGAGGCATCACGCCCTTTTTGCGTCTTAGCGGATTGATAGTTGGGTGCCATACAACAATTATCAATCAATTATGGCAAATAATACATTATCCAATGCAAAGGCTGCCAAGAAGGATGAATTCTATACCATGTTCTATGACATAGAGACCGAAATGGAAGCCTATCTTGATTACAATCCAGATGTGTTTCGTGGCAAGATAGTTCTCTTGCCTTGTGATGACCCAGAGTGGAGCAACTTTACCAAGTACTTTGCTCAAAACTTTGAGGAACTGGGATTGAAGAAACTCATCTCTACCAGCTATGCACCAGAGAGTATGACCTATAAGAATGGTATACAGTTATCTCTGTTTGAAACTCAATCTGTGAAATATGATAAGGACAAGACAAAAACACATGGCAAGATTTTTGTCCTTACTGAGGACTCCACAAGAGATAGAATGGCAAATCTTGAAGATTTACAATGGGACTATCTTGAGGGTGATGGAGATTTCAGAAGCGAGGAAGTCAAAAAGCTGAGAGATGAAGCAGACATTATCATTACCAACCCTCCGTTCTCTCTATTCAGAGAGTTCTTGGCATGGATTGTCGAAGCAAATAAGCAGTTCATCATCATCGGAAACATCAATTGTGTAACCTACAAAGAAGTGTTCCCATTGATAAAAGACAACAAGGTTTGGATGGGATACTCTATTCATAGCGGTGACCGTGAGTTTGGTGTGCCTGATGAATATCCATTAGAAGCATCTGGAACAAGAATAGATGAAAATGGTAAGAAATATATTCGAGTAAAAGGTGTAAGATGGTACACCAACATCGACCATGGCCATCGACATAGCCCTAAGCCTTTTATGACTATGGCTAAAAATATCAAATGTAGTAAGCACAGGGAGGTTAAAGGGAAAGGGTATCAGCACTATGATAATTATGATGCCATAGAAGTTCCTTATACTGATGCGATTCCTTCTGATTACGAGGGGATAATGGGGGTTCCTATAACATTTTTAGACAAGTATTGCCCAGAGCAATTCGAAATCTTGTGGCAAGCCTGTGGGAATACAAGAGCATCTGCACCTGTAAATATATTAAAGGAGGTTGGCTATCAAGCTCATCCAGAAGATAGAGGTGGTTGTGGAGTTGTAAATGGGAAGAGGCAATATGCCCGAATATTAATCCGTAAAAAGCAATAATAATGGAAGCAAAGTTACATGAATATACTGTAAAAGAACTGTGCGAAGGATTCGCTTACAGTCAAGTTGATGGCAAGGGATTGTATGGTTTGGCTGGCAAGCTAACCATTCAACCCGAGTATCAACGTAACTATCTTTATTGTGAGAACGATAGTGAGAAAGAGGTCGCCGTCATAGATTCCGTCTTAAAGAAATACCCTTTGGGATTGTTGTATTTCAATAAATTGCCTAATGAGCGCTTGGAGGTCCTTGACGGTCAACAGCGCATCACTAGCCTCGGCAGATACTTGATTGGAAAGTTCTCCTATATGAAAAAAGATGGTATCCCTTATAAGTTCAAATCATTGAATAAAGAAGAAAGAGAACGTATCGAGAATACGAAAATGTTGGCTTATATTTGTGAAGGGACAGAGACGGAAATCAAGGAATGGTTTGAAATCATCAATATCGGTGGCATTCGCCTCAACGAGCAAGAGAAACTGAATGCTATTTATTCGGGTCCTTTCGTAAGCGCTGCTCGCAAGGAATTCAGCAATAGGGAAGATCCACGTTTGCAAGACTGGGGCTGTTACATCAATGGCTCTGCCAATAGACAGGAAATCCTTCAAGAAGCCTTGAAATGGGTGAGTCATGGAAACATCAAAGATTACATGCAAGAGCATCGCCGTGATGAGAACATCAACGAATTGAAAAACTATTTCAATGATGTTATTTCATGGATAGACAACACCTTCGATGAGGTCTTTCCAAAAATGAAGGGTTTGAATTGGGGTGAACTGTATGAGCGATTCCATAACATTCCTTATAATCATGTCGAGGTAACTCAAGAGGTAAGAAAACTCTATGATGACCCTTGTGTAACCGACAAGAAAAATGTGTTTGAGTATGTTCTTGGAGGCTGCAAAGACTCAAAACTGTTGAATGTCCGTGTGTTCGATGACAATATCAAGGGACGTGTTTATCGCCGTCAGACAGACGAGGCGAAGAAAAAGCATATTAGCAACTGTCCTTACTGTGCTTGTAGTGAGGGTCCTAATAAGGATAAGATATGGGCTTTGCGAGAAATGGATGCCGACCATGTGTTGGCTTGGAGCAAAGGTGGTGCAACAGACGAAAGCAACTGCCAGATGCTTTGTAAAACCCATAACCGAGCAAAGGGCAATAGATAGATACTTATGGAAAAAGTGATACGAAGATTGTGCAAGAACTCTTATGTAGAGTGGGTGTTTGCATTTTTGCCAGTACTTATTGGAGGGACTATATATTTACTATTTCGCCCCAAAAACATTCTTTTGTTTAGTGTGTTAGACGAACTAGGAATGATGCCAAATGTGAATATGGCAAGACTAAATATCGAACAACTCCATTTGTCAGATTTCGTCATATACAGTTTGCCTGCAGGGTTATGGACAGCCTCATATTTGATGGTTATGTACATGATAACCAAACATTGCACCAAAAGGGTAAGGTCGGCGTTATCTCTACCATTGCCTATCTCTGCTATTGTTTTAGAGTTCATGCAATTGTTCAGTTTGTGCCCTGGTACATTTGATGTGTATGACTTAGTTTGCTATATAATACCAATCATAATATTTTTAAATTTGATATAAAATGAAAAGACAAGAAGACTTTACCGTAGGAGCGGCTTTGGCTCTTACAGCAGTATTTGCAATAATGGGTATATTTTCTTTGACTATTGATGATAGTAATCCAATAGTTTATATTCCATTTGTTGGTGTTGTTGCTGGCTTGATTTTGGCCTTTAAAGCAAAAAGTAATGCTGATGATAAAAAAGCAAGAAAAAAGCAACAGGACAATTTTGCCCAAACGCTAGATTACGATGATTGTTATGGGAATGGAGAACTAAAGCTATATTTCAATTCCAGTAAGCAAGAAGCTATAGTATGTGCAACAACCATAGATGGTACTAGTACGCAAGTAGTAAAAGATTTTATCGCCACGATAACTGTAGAAACAGATAGCAACATCGTTTCTTATGATGCGACTCATAACAAATTACTTCGTGCAAATAGTAATAAGGGAACGATTTCACTGAAAGAATTCAATCTTAATTATACATTTAAGAAATGGGGTATTCTTGTAAAGACATCCACCCCCGCTGTAAAGGCCTACAATAAGTATGCTTTCATTACAGACGACATCAATAAATTCATTGTCATTGTTTCTCCCTATTCCATTAATGCATATCAATACTCTGATATAGTAAGTATTTCGTATGAGGAGAACGGTAATAACGTCTATAATAAATCTCTAGGAGGAGCAGTAGTGGGTGGTTTGCTTTTTGGTGGAGTTGGAGCTATTGTAGGTAGTAATGCTGCCAAGACTACGCAAAATAAGAAAATAGAAAAAATGGCTATCAAAATATTACTAAATAGTACAACTGATCCGACTTTGTTGCTTGATATTTATAAAGCAGGTATAGATGGCGCCATCCTTGAAACAAAGAAAGAGGCTGACAGAATGTTTTATGAGGGATTGATGAAAGAGGTTTCTGGTATCAAGGACATATTCTCAATCATTATGGATATTGTGGAGAAAAATAGAGCGTTGCAAAGTCCTAAGGTAAATTCTGTTGTGGCTTCAAATAGTATAGCTGATGAACTAATAAAATTGTCACAATTAAGAGTGTCTGGAATCCTTTCAGAAGAAGAATTTCAGGCTCAAAAAGCAAAGTTGTTACAATAATAACTTTCGTCTTACTTTGTAGACTATTTGGTTCGCCAATGGCGAACCAAATAGTTTTTCATAGTATTCTATCCTCTATTGATAGATTTTTCTAAGAAAGTACTGGTTATTTGAATTTTTATCGTATCTTAGTCCCTGAATAGTGGTTTTTATTACGATTTATAATGAATATGAGTATGCAGACACAGAAATATACATTAACGGCTAATGATAAACAAGTAGAACTCTTGACTTTTGCTTGCAACCAAGCCTTGCGAATACATATAGGGCAATTGGCTGACCCTCTTACGTTTCAATTAAACTTTGAGATGGCTTATTCTCGTCATCACAATGGGCAGTCATGTCCTTTTGAAGTTGCAGAGAAATTGGAAGAGTTATCTAGATTATGTTGGAAAACGAGTAATGGTTACGGCTATGATGATAAGTCAAAAGCATATTGGCAACTTTATCAAATGTTCAAAGAAGCCAAAGGGCGAATGATTGATTCTAAATTTGTATTGGATACCCATCAGATGGAACTCTTGCGTAATGCTTGTGAACAAGCTGCTCGATTGATAGCGGGACAATTAGATTATACTTTGGTGGACGAGTTGATGCAAGCTTATGAAAGAAGTTATAAAAATGATGAGGAAAAACTAAAGGACAAGGATAAAGTTAGAACTCTGATAACAGAGGATTTCAATAAGCTTCACACTCTATGTTGGGATTTACCTGTTAATGCGGATTATGGTATGAATTATGATGATAATTCCGATATCCTTTGGGACATGTATCAAGTCATTCGCCATCAATTGTGGAATGATAATCAGAAAGGCAAGGATAATTTTTGGTGTGTGAGCGCTGATGCCCCAATGCATACAAGTAAAGAAATGTTTATCCAAGTGGAAAAGGCTACAAAGTAATTTTTACGCTCGACCAAGAACTACAACTATAAATGGCAAAAAGGAAAATTTGGTTTGAGATAAGAATTGCGAAATTTGATTAGTTATAGCGGATTCGTCGTAATTACAACGGGAACAACTTTATTATCCGTCGAAAAGTAGTTATATCCGTCGAAATTCGACAGATTTATAGAGCAATCCTTATAATAAGGATGATATGAAAAAACAAAAAGCACACAACCGATTCGTAGCCTTATCAGT
>CAVCRI010000003.1:0-43868 GCA_963604545.1 Lachnospiraceae bacterium
AGCAATCTATCAAGAAATCTATGCCCTTGAAGCGGCGAAGGTACGCATAAGCTGCCGACAAAGGCAACTTAAAGTGATTAGCAAAAGCACCCACGCAGCAGTTGACGTATTCTAATATATTATGTGTCAAATCCATATTCTTCAATTTTAAAACTTCTAATTGCAAATTTACGGTATTATTCTGAAACTACAAACTTTTCAAGTGCTTTTCTTCATTTTCAACGAAAAGTTTCTGTGAATTGAGATTTTCCCGTCAGATATTTGCTCGTTTTCGAGATTTTTTATTAACTTTGTCCCCACAAACCGAGCAGAAAATAGCAGCAAGGAGAAACGTGGTACAAGGCTAATGAGGATTCTCTTGATTATCAACAACTTGAATTTGTTAATCCGTCCAGATGAGAAAGTAAAATCAAGCCTCGTACCGTTTAAAACGCAAAGCGCTGACTATGAGATATGTGAGGATAGTGCATCGGAAAGTAAGCAAGAACATAAATCATTGGAACTCTCCCTACACAAGAGTGACAAAGAACTGACATTCATTATATATAAAAGGAATATGGAACGGAATAAAAAAGACATGGAGGATATCTTCAAGATGGATTTGCACCAGTACCTTTGCTCTAAACAACAAGTAGACGAACATCTGCCAGAAGCTCCAGACATAGAGGAACTTTGGCCAAAGATAGGAGAAAGCTATTTGCCTGATGCCATCAGGGAATTCAATAAATACCCGACGGTTTCGCTAGGATGGATAATGTATGTAGGCATGGCCATCGCCAAATATTGGGATGAAGACTGGGAACTCTACAGCAAGGTGGAAGACCTGTACAAATACCTGCGCGACAGAATAGACTTCGACCACATGGACGACTATATATTGGAAAAGGTATTGTTGCAGGATGAGCCATCACGCAAAAAGACAAACAATCTCGTGGCGGAATGTGCCTCCAGGACCTACAGCCTCCTGATACACCAAAACCTTCAACCTGGTACGGAGGAGGCTTTCCGGGGCTTCATAGCCGCTATCCACCAGATGTATCTGATGGGAGCAGCCATCGAGCTCAAGACTCTAGGCTATCACATGACTCGCATCCAATAGCAATAATTTACCCATTATTGACTGCAAGATGTGTGTGGGCTTGGCTATACGCAAGTTTAATATTATTAAGAAATACTAAAAAAGATTTTGTTATATAAAAAAATAGTTGTACCTTTGCAGTCGTTTTACAGGACAACAAAGATTATAACACATAATTTATTATATAACAAAATCTTTAAATGAAGGCTTTAGAATTCAATTCGAAATTGTTTTCTTGTATAAAAACGTACAACAAGAAGACATTCATGTCTGACCTCATGGCGGGTATCATCGTTGGTATCGTGGCCCTGCCTCTGGCCATCGCATTCGGTATCGCCTCTGGTGTCACTCCCGAAAAAGGTATCATCACCGCCATTGTGGCTGGTCTCATCATCTCCATCTTCGGCGGAAGCAAGGTGCAGATTGGCGGTCCTACCGGAGCATTCATTGTCATCATCTATGGCATCATCCAAAAGTATGGGATGGAGGGACTTACCATAGCCACTCTAATGGCAGGCTTGTTCTTGGTACTCTTTGGTCTCCTGCGACTGGGCACCATCATCAAGTATATCCCTTACCCTATCGTGGTGGGATTCACCAGTGGTATCGCCGTCACCATCTTCACCACACAGATAAAAGACCTCTTCGGATTGACACTAGCCTCCAACCCATCCGACTTCTTGGAGAAATGGGGCGTTTATTTCCAGAGTTTCAACACAATCGACCCTTGGTGTGCACTCATAGGCGTGGTGAGTGTTATCGTCATTGCTATCACCCCTAGGTTCAGCAAGAAGATTCCTGGCTCACTCATCGCCATCATCCTTATGACCATCGTGTCCCTGCTATTGAAACAATACGCCGGGGTAACTAGCATAGAGACCATTGGAGACCGCTTCTCCATAAGCAATGAGCTGCCTGCCGTCCAGGTTCCCGACATGAACTGGGACACTATCAAGAGCCTCGTATCCCCTGCCATCACCATCGCCATCCTGGGTGCCATAGAGAGCTTGCTCTCCGCAACCGTTGCAGATGGTGTCATCAGCGACCATCACGACTCCAACACCGAACTCGTGGCGCAAGGTCTGGCCAACATCGCCTCCCCACTCTTCGGCGGAATACCTGCCACTGGAGCCATCGCCCGCACCATGACTAACATCAACAATGGTGGCAAGACCCCTATAGCCGGCATCATCCATGCCGTGGTACTCTTGCTCATCTTCCTCTTCCTCATGCCTTTGGCGAAATATATCCCAATGGCCTGCCTGGCTGGCGTGCTAGTGGTCGTATCCTACGGCATGAGCGGTTGGCGCTCATTCTTGGCCCTGATGAAAAATCCGAAGAGCGATGTCACCGTGTTGCTCATCACATTCTTCCTGACCATCATCTTCGACCTGACTGTGGCCATTGAGGTAGGCTTGATTATCGCCTGCTTGCTCTTCATGAAACGTATGGCAGAGACCACAGATGTTAAGGCCATTACGGATGATGAGATAGACTTGAACAAGGAGTTCGACTTCCTATCAACAAATCTTGAGCATTACACGATTCCAAAGGGAGTCGAGGTTTACGAGATTAATGGACCGTTCTTCTTCGGAGCCGGCAATAAGTTTGAGGAAGTGATGGCAGCCTTCGGAGACCGCCCATTGGTGAGAGTCATCCGCATGCGCAAGGTGCCATTCGTCGATTCCACCGGTATCCACAACCTTACCAACCTCTGCGAGATGAGTAAGAAAGAGGACATCCAAATCGTTCTCTCTGGTGTATGCGAGAAGGTCAACGCACAGTTGGAACATGCTGGCTTCTACAACTTGCTTGGCAAGGAGAACATTACTGACCACATCAGAAAGGCACTGAAGAGAGCCGAGGAAATCATCAACGAGAAATAAAAACTAGGAAAATAAGAACAAGAAAATCCGCTTGCCTACTAATTCGTGGCGCAAGCGGATTTTCTTATTATTCTATAAAATTGAAGTCTAAGTGTTAAGCCTTCTTTTCCGCTAGCTTAAAACTTGGTGAAATACAGTCGGAGTGTCTTGCTGCGAAGAATCATCCTGTCGCCCTTAAGTTTCTCCTTGAGGAATGGCTCCTCCAAATTGTTGATACCATAGGTACGAATACTGTCATTCATCACAGTTATAGGTATATCGCCGCCATTAGTACCCTGGTCTTGATGCCAGTTATCCTTGAAAGGGGTGTGGACGATAATGCTGTCACTTGTTTGCCGAAACCTAAAATAATGTCCATGGAGTCCGTCTCTATCAACATCCTTGCAAGCAATCAACTTGAATTGCACGCCCCAGAAAATGCGTCGCTGAGAGAGGTCACAAACGCCATTGGTTGCTAATGTGTCAACCTTCTCCAAATGCCAATAACCATCAAAGTCACCATTGTCGCTAGTCTCGATGGTACACGATGACATCGCCATCATAGCCAGCAAACATAAACCTAACTTGTATATATTCTGTATCTTCATAATTAATATCTCCTTTAGGATGTTACAGGCTACCCTTCTTACTGATGGTAAGTTGGAAGCCGGCATTGTGCCCCAACATCTGATTACTGCCAAAGTCCATGCCGTAGCCGCCTCTCACGTTCCATCCATGGTTAAACCTATAGTCGGCCTCCAACAAGAAACTCACATCATGATGTTTCTTCGTAAAAGGCTTGGCATAAGTGCCCCAGCCCTTCTGGTAAGTAAAGAGGGCTCGATACCCCATACGCTCGGAAGGCTTTCCGTCAAACCCCAAGTGATAGGCCACGAAGCGGTTGTCTTTCACCTCTATGGTGCCATCCGTATTATATATAGGTGAACGATAGAGAGGATTGCCTATCACCTGTCCCCAATGTTGCCATCCTGTATAATGGCTATGGTT
This sequence comes from Lachnospiraceae bacterium, assembly GCA_963604545.1. Taxonomy (GTDB): domain Bacteria; phylum Bacteroidota; class Bacteroidia; order Bacteroidales; family Bacteroidaceae; genus Prevotella. The sequence goes on from CAVCRI010000003.1 coordinate 3,952, forward strand.
ATAATAATCGTCTGTCCCTGAGAGATGGTCGGGAATATTCAGGGTGTGGTCATGGTTATATGGACCGCTTTGACACTTGGTATAGATATACTCAAAAACTATATTTCGTAACCATCGCCCATACTTAAGGTTCAGTTCGGCTCCAAGCATTATATCCTTGAGTGAGTACATAAAGTAACGGCGACTCTTCTTCACCATCCATTCCTTGCCCTCGCCATAACCATTATAGTCGAGCAGAAACATCTGGCTGTCATCCTCAAAGAAATGGTCGGCATAAACACCGAGCTTCCATGAGTCTGCATCGTAATTCACACGCATGAGCCATGACCCCAGTTGGTTGCCGGCAATATTGCCATAGACACCATCACTTGCGTCCGCCCCTCCAGGCAGGAAAGCATGCCACATGCCTTTGATGCCACCCTCAGTTGGCATTGCCTCCAGACCTCCCTTGCCATCAGAAGCATAAGGCTTGCCACCAAAGAACGCTGCCATCTCAAGGCCAAGCTCCAGGCTCAATGGACAGAAATAACCATCGTTGCCAATTCTAAGATATCCTGCCTTGCTGTGATAGAGCACATCTTCTGAGTATTTGCTTTTTCGCTGCGTGAAGTCATGCTGCCAATTATCATCTGTCATCTTTCCAAAAGCTACATGCCCCTTCAGCTGCAACCAACCATGCAGGATGGGCAGCTTCCAATATTCAGGCAACGCCAACCTGACCTGAGGTACTGGGCGTGCATTGACACCCAATGTCTGGCTGCCGCTCGACAGGGTTTGGTTTTTCAATTCCATGGGGTATTGCTTGGCTCCAACACTCAGCACACCATGAAGCCAACGAGCCTCGACAAAGGCCTGTTGCACAACCACATGGCTCGCATAATTAACGGGGAGAGCCACATCTATACCATATCCCACAGCCCACCTTCTGGTAGAGTCGGTGGCTAGTGGGCGTTGCAGGGCAGCCCTTGCATACCCATTATTCTTCTCCAAAGAACTTAGGCCAAACTTGTTGGCATTAAGCCACAAAGGAGTCTTACCTTTAGAGAAAGAGCCTTGCATCTCAAACTGATATTGAATATTCTCTCCCAGGTTGAGTTTACCGCTCTCTCCACCTTCTTGCCATGCATATTGGGCTAAAGCGACACATGGGAAAGCACAAGCCATGGCCGACAAAACAAAAAATTTGCTCATTTTATATCACTTATCTTTCTTAGAACTACTATATATACGTAAAGGAGATTATTATCTTGCATTTTCACGGTTTAAATTAACTATCATTAACCGAAAAATGTGTTTAGGGATTTTCCCCCACCCATTTAGGGAAAATCCTTACCTCGGTTACGGATTTTGACCTATCTTTGCAACAGAATTAAGAAAACGAACGTGAAATCAATAAAAAAGATATGATATGAAAAAGTTTATCATAGCCTTTGTAGCACTGATCACATTGACAGTCACTACAGCTTCAGCAATGAGTTACGAACAAGCGCGCCAGCAAGCCTTGTTCCTGACAGACAAGATGGCCTACGAACTCAACTTGACAGATGACCAGTATGAGGCCGCTTATGAGGTGAACCTCGACTATCTGATGGGAGTCAACACCTACGACGACCTCTACGGCGCATATTGGCGTCAGCGCAATCTGGACTTAAGTTATATCTTGCTCGATTGGCAGTATCGCACTTTCTGCAATGCAGCATACTTTTACCGTCCGCTCTATTGGGATGGCGGCTATTTCCACTTTGGCATCTATGCACGCTATCCACGCCGTGACTACTTCTTCTTCGGTCGCCCTCACTTCTATGGCGTTTACCGTGGTGGACATAGCTGGAGAATGAATGGTGGAAGAAGTTGGTATCATGGACGTGAATTTGGTGGTCCTCGTCCTGGAGGCAACCCACGCATGGGAATGAGAGATGGATTCAACCGTGGAGACTTTGGGCGTGGTCAATCTTTCGGCAACATGAACAGACAGAGCAGTACTCGCACCACCGTGACACGTGATCGCAACTTTGGCAATCCTAACTTCAATAACGGGGCTTTTGGCAACAACCGCCCTGGCAATAACAGGGGTTCATTTGGCAACAATGGAAACTTTGGAAGCCCTCGCCCTGGCAATGACGGAAGTTTCGGTAGCTCTCGCTCCAACAATGGCAACCGAACATTTGGAAACAGCCGAAGCAATGTATTCGGAGGAAACCGCTCATTCGGAGGAGGAAGCACCAATAACAGTCGTTCAAACAATGGCTTCACCCCTCGTTCCATAACACCTAGCACTGGTACCTTTGGTGGCAACCGTTCATTCGGTGGCAATCGTGGTGGCAGCAATTTTGGAGGCGGCAACAGCGCAGGCTCACGCAGTTTTGGTGGAGGCGGTTCACATAACGGCGGAGGAAGCAATGGCGGTGGAAGCTTCGGAGGAAGAAGATAAACGAGATAAGGACGGTCCCTGTAGCATTAAATACTGGGTCTGTCCTTATTTCGTTGATTTTTGCAGAGTTGCTCAAGTGCCCAAGCTCACTCATCCAAACACATATATGAAGGAACTATAAAACTGAACGGCCAGTACATATAGCAAGAAGAGCGGTGCAGCTTCCTTGATGCCACGGCTTGCCAAACTAAAAACATCTTCCATCCCTTTCAACTTATCACTCATCAATCCATAGCTTATGCTCATTACCAAAAGTGAGAAACAACAATAAGGAACGATGCTTTTACTGAAACTACTAGCCCCAAAACCACCCATCACATTAAGTAGGATGGCATGTGGGACAACGCTTAAAGACAGCAAGACTGCCACGAAAAACACCAATTCAACCAACACCAATCGCAAGGCAACTCGTTGGCGATACTCAGAATGGTCAACATCGAATATTCCGCAGCCATGCAATCCACCCCAAGCTATGCTTCCTAGAAGAAGCCATACCAAGAAAGGAGATGCCAGATTCTGCGTAAATTTACCAAAAAACCAGCGAATACCCTCTGCACTAAGCAAAGAGTGAGTAAAGACCTCGGGCATAGCTGCCGTTATCAGCCAGGAAGACAAAATCAAGAGTAACTGCCCTAAAGCCAGAAGCACAGCCAACCAAGTCAACAACCGATGTACGGGAAATAGCCTTCTCATACGCCTATTCTTTTATTCATCATCAGGATGCAAGTTGTCGATGTCCAAGATACGCAGCTCGCAAGCACGTACAACCAAGCGTGTGGCATTCACGCTCATGCCATTATTACCCTCAGGAAAGAGTTTCTGCACAAGTTCGTTCTGTCGTTTTTCCAAGCTCTTCACGCCAAAAGGCATACCTCTCAGGTTCGTAATCTGCTCCTTGGTATACCCCAGGGCCAAGTGGCGCAAAAAGCGTTCGTCATACTCATCAATTTCATAGTTGACAAGAGCCTCCTGTCTCATCAACTGACTGTTGACGCTCTTCTTGAACCGCTCCACTATCTTCTCAAGAATGGGCTGGTTGAATACCATTTTCTTTCCATTCATACAGCTCGCTACATCGCCGCGGGTAAGAAGTTCTCCACTCTTCAGGATAATGCCATCACATCCTGCATCGAGCACATCAACCCATAGTTTCTCATTCAATATCTCCCCCGTAAAGATAAGAACTTTCACCTGAGGATATTCCTCCTTGGTGTGTCGGCAAATCTCTACGCCTACTGTAGTTGAACCGCCCAAGCCCAAATCTAGCAAGACCAGTTCTGGCATCTGTTGCTTGATTAACTTCCAATAAGCCATCTCATTTTCTGCAGTACCGATGATTTCGGCCTCAGGAATATCATTTTTGAAAATGCCTTCAGTACCTTTCAGTTCCAATGGCACATCTTCTACTATAATTACTTTAAAACTATCCATAGATGTTATCTTGTTATTATGTTATTTCTTAATAGAGAATTTGTTATGTTATTACTTAATTGAGAATCACATTACTTCTCCTATTACCTTATGTGGCACGACTGCCTCTATCAAGAGACAGCCTTTGTCGTCACATTTGGCAGTTATGCCACATCCCCTAAGGTTGGTAACCTCGCCCATCTCCCTTACAATCTGCCGAGCCAACAAATAGTTTAAGTCGCTTGTGAGAGGAGTAAATAATTCCTTATGCAATTTTTCATCATATTTCACATCTTGTTGCTCCACATATATGATTGCATATTTCACATCGCTAGCTGGTCTTGTACCCCTAACCACCTTATACGAATGTCCCTTCATCAGCTCATAAAGGTAACTGCAAAAGAAGTCATCATACTTAATGTTAGCCTCTACTTGCTCCATAGCTTGTGCACTCAGCATTGTATAGAGGGAGTGGTAGTAATCGACCAATTCCCGGAGCGATGCCAAATCTTCGGGCTGCAAGTCGATGAGCTGACGAATACGAGAAGGATAATACATCGTCTCATGCTTCACGGTGGACAAGCAATTGTCGAGAACTGAATTTGAGATGTGAAGTTTGTCGTTTTCGTATTCCATCCGATGCAACTCATCTGTAGCCAATTCTATATTCAAGTCCTCTTTCTGCGCTTGATTAATACTTCGGCACAGAGCACTCTCTATTTTGTCAACCACATCGCTCAGCTTAGGACTGATAGATTTTACGCTTCTATGTACATCCCATACATTCCTTATTTTTGCCAACTTTTGGGTATCCGTATCATTACCGAGAAGTATCTTATTAATTGCCTTCAATTTCTCCAGTGCAAACTTATAGCTCAAGACATGGCGATAATAAAGGAAATAATAGGCTACAGGCAATTGCAACAATAAGATGACTAGCAAGATAATGGATACCATCTTGGAGTTCTTGCTCATCTGCATGGTGCGCACATACTCTGGCAACGTACGATCTGCACTTCGCTCTCTGAAGAGCTGAGTGTACACCTTGTTGTTGCTTTCGTATAATGCCCACTTATGCAAAGCCAAGGCAGCGATGGCTGTCTCATTGCGTAAGTCGAGGATAACATTATAGTTGGTAGGCAAATTATCATGCAGCCATATTAATTCAGCGGCCATACCTATCTGCGGATGCTGTACCATCAGGAACTTTCCATCCGGATGGATAGAGAGATAATGACGGTTGAGATAGAATCTGGCAGAATCGGCAAATCCCAATGTGCGCTCATACGTACCATTGATATTGCTGAAATAGGCACTGTCGGCAAAAGCATCGGCACGCATAAGATCTATGGAGTGCAAATTCTCGTTCTCATCATGCTGATGATGGGACATCGAAGGCTTTGACATTTTGGGGCTGACAGGTGTCATATTCTGATTTTGATTGAATTCGGCAGCTTTATGGGCATAAAGCCTCGATGGTGTCAACAGTGTTAAGCTGACGAGCACCAAGGCTTCCCACGTTCTAAGCATTCCTATCGGCAATCTAAAGCGGAAACGACTACCCTTACCCAAATCACTCTCTGCTTGAATGTTGCATACCGAGAATATGGAGCTCAATTTGCGATACTTCTCGATGATGCCTTTGCAATTTAGCAGTCCAAAGCCATGCCCACCCGTATAGGTTCGGTCAAATACATGGGACAGCATTTGCTGGTCCATGCCCTTACCCGTATCCTCTATGGCTATCTCGACATAACCAGTATCAGAAGATGCCTTACATTCCTTAGCCTGATTCCCCTTCACGACATGAGCCATAATCTTGACCTTGCCACCAGAAGGAGTAAACTTGCGAGCGTTGTCTGCTATTGTATTGATCATAAAGAGTGTCAATGTACGGTCAGCTTTTACGACAGCATCAGTAGGTTCCACTTCCAAGGAAATGCCCTTGAGGCTAAAACTCTGTTTACCCTTATCCATGATGTCAAAGAGAGGCTGCAAGCGAAAGCTCTCTATGCGCAGGCTCAATGTGCCTTGTCGCATCTGAATCCATTCTGTCAAAACACGGTTATATTGGTTTATCTTGTCTGTCAGTTCAGAAATATATTCATAGCGTTCTTGTCTAACCTCATCACTGTCCTTTCCCTCCAACAAGCGAGTCACCTCATGGCTCATGCGGTCAATAAAAGGAGTAATGCTGTTCACTAAGGCAACCTTTGCACGTTGTTCCAAATTGCGCTTCTTATTTTGCACAATATGGATACGAGCCACTGAGATAGCTTCATCTATTTCTTCTTTCTTGTCCGACAATTCATTGATTTCCTGAGTATTTTTCCTACTCCATTCACGCAATGGTTCAAGATATTCATCCATTGGCTTGGCACTCGCCTTTTTGCGTTTCATCCTATCAAAGACATAAAGCAAAACTACAACAATGACTATCATACCTACAACAGCAACAATCATCGTATTGAGTTGGACGGCAGTGGCATCAAGCTGAGAAGCACGTGCCTCAAGCTGTCGGTCTTGACGAGATTGCTCTTGCAAGTCTAGATATATATTTCTGTTGTAATCACTTTTAGGTTTGTCATCTACGGCAGAAAATACCAGGCTGAGGCGTTCCCTGATTGATGCCACCAAGTCCGGGGCTTGGTGGATGGCAGAGTTATCACGGAGGGCATGGTTCAAGCAACTAGCAGCAGAAGCATAATCATGAATCTGCCAGTAACATTCAGCCAAGGTTCTATTGGCACCAGCTATCTGATACACATCCCCATACTGAGTGAAGAGATTGAGAGCGCGTTGCGCTAGGTTTCCCGCCAGAAGACTGTCTGGCATCTGCTCAACATTCAGATACTGAAAGGCTGGCAGGTTGTTTTGGATAAGGAATTTGCGCTTTTCTGCATCTTGAATATGTTCACTGATGGCTTGAAGGGCATTCGCTTGCCAATAAGGGAAGGGATTGCTACCACTAGCTACCATATAACATTGTATCAAGTCATCAAACTCATGTTGACTAATCTCATTTGGTGTACCTTGAGTTAAGGCACCACCAGAGCCAAAGTTATAGAGATAATTGAGATACTGTGCCGTATCTTGCTCCAGTTCATCAGGATCGATGGTGTTGAGAGCTTGGAGCATGGGCTTTTCCAACTGCACATAATAAAAATAAGTAGCAGCAACAATGGCGAACTCTGACTTGGCATAGACAGCACGTTGATGTTCCCTTTGAGGGAGATTATCAGCCTCTTCTGCAATGCGACGGAGCTTCACCAAGGCCTTTTCACGATAAGAGTAGAAATCCTTGTTGCGTGACTCGCGTTGACAGAGTCGCATGTTTTGTACATCAGCGATAAGGAGTTCTATCTGATTATCGCTTCGCTCTTCTACACTGTCAAGCCACCTCTTGGCCTGCTTATAGTTCATCTTGGCAATTGATACAAAAGCCAGATTATTACAAGCCTCTGCGTAACCAGCAGGATAGTCTTCAGAAAATCTTAAAGCTCTCTCTGCCAAGACTTTGGTAGAATCTAGATTTCGGTAATGGAAGGCATAAGATAGGGAGTTCAGCTCGTCAACAGCCTCCTTGTGCGAAGGTGTGCAAGCCGAAAAGAAGAGCATCGCCACCATCACAAAGACGATAGCGATGCCATTATTTAATATATCTGCTTTATGCTTCTGCATAAAAATAACCAAAGATTAGGCACGAACCTTGGCTATGTAGCCAAGTGCCTCCTGGCATTTAGCCGTGATGGCAGCCCAGTTACCAGAAGCCACTACATCCTTCGGGAAAAGCTTGGAGCCCATGCCGACACAAAGTACGCCGGCCTTAATCCAAGGAGTGAGGTTCTCCTGAGTTGGCTCTACGGCACCTGTTACCATGATGTTGCTCCAACGTAATGGAGCCATCACGTTCTTAACGAACGAAGGACCTCCTACATTACCTGCGGGGAACACCTTGGTGACATCACAGCCAGCAGCCTGTGCATTGTTGATTTCAGTTACCGAGCCACAACCTGGTGAATAAGGCACCAAACGACGGTTGCAAACTGGGGCAATCTCAGGGTTGAAGTTTGGACCCACGATAAAGTTTGCGCCCAACTGGAGATACAAGGCTGCAGTACCAGCATCTATGACTGTACCAGCACCCAGTATCAACTCTGGGCACTCCTTATCAGCCCACTTCACCAACTCACCGAAGATTTCGTGGGCGAAATCGCCACGGTTAGTAAATTCAAATACGCGCACACCACCTTCATAGCATGCCTTGATTACGTTCTTGCAAACATCAATATCCTTATTAAAGAATACAGGTACCATACCAGTTTCCTTCATGGCTGCCATGACCTGCATCTTGCTAAACTTAGCCATATCTCTTTTAAATTATAAATTCGTAAATATTAAATTCTTAATTATCTCTGCACACGACCATTGGCGTTACCACCAGCGAGGCTCTCGACCTCATCAGCAGATACCAAGTTGAAGTCACCAGGAATGGTATGCTTCAATGCGGACGCAGCCACGGCAAACTCAAGGGCCTCTCCCTGGTTAGGCTTGGTGAGAAGTCCATGAATCAAGCCACCAGAGAAAGAGTCACCACCCCCCACACGGTCGATGATAGGATTGATGTCATAATGCTTGCTTTGATAGAACTCCTTGCCATCATAGATAAGAGCCTTCCAGCCATTGTGGGTAGCAGAAAGAGATTCACGCAGTGTTGAAACCACATACTTGAAGCCAAACTCCTTCATCATGCCCTGGAAGATGCCATAGTAACCCTCAGCATCAGTCTTGCCGCCCTCTACATCAGCATCTGGCTTGAAGCCCAAGCAGAGCTGAGCATCTTCCTCATTGCCAATGCAAACATCCACATACTTCATCAAAGGACGCATCACTGAAATCGCCTTCTCTGATGTCCAGAGTTTCTTGCGGAAGTTGAGGTCGACAGAAACTGTCACACCATGACGCTTGGCTGCCTCGCAAGCCAACTTAGTCAGTTCAGCGGCCTTGTCGCTGATGGCAGGGGTAATGCCACTCCAGTGGAACCACTGGGCACCTTCCATAATCTTATCGAAATCGAAATCAGATGGGTCTGCCTCGGCGATAGCGCTGTGAGCTCGGTCATAGATAACCTTTGAAGGACGCATGGAAGCACCGGTCTCAGCATAGTAAAGTCCTACACGGTCACCGCCACGAGCGATGAAGTCGGTGTTGACGCCATAACGGCGGAGTGCATTCAATGCAATCTGACCAATCTCATGCTTAGGCAACTTAGATACAAAGTAAGCCTCATGTCCATAGTTTGCCACGCTAACAGCCACATTTGCCTCACCACCCCCAGGGATGATGCGGAAGGAATCACTCTGAATGAAGCGATCGTTGCCCTCTGGTGACAAACGAAGCATAATCTCACCTAGTGTTACAATTTTAGCCATTGTTTGATAGTTTTAATTTATTTGTTTTTTTGTTTGTTTATTGATAGACAATTCAAGTAGTTGTCTGTTTCATGGGGCAAAAATAGCTATAATTTCCCAAATAAAGAAATAAAATTGCACTTTTTTTTGTTTTTGATGTAAAAAAGTGGCTGTGTCTTCGCACAATTCAAAAAAATATTGTATTTTTGTGCCGAAAAGCTGAGGTGTGACCGCACACATACAGACAATAACATTCTAATTGTGGCAGAAGCACAGCCTGACATGATAAACATCCCATGTGCACAATCACGCATGGAGCTTTAATAATAATAATGTTCGCGCGAAGGCTCGCCACAGCAAACTCTTAAAACGATATGGCCGAAAAAATCAGAATCAAGGATATTGCCGAGAGAGCTGGCGTATCCGTAGGAACTGTAGACCGAGTTCTACACGACCGCCCCAACGTGTCGAAGCCGGCACGAGAAAAGGTAGAACAAGCCCTCAAGGAGATGAACTACCAGCCCAACATGTACGCCAGTGCTTTGGCTTACAACAAGGCGTATACTTTCTACCTCCTTATCCCTAAGCATGAATCAGAAGCATACTGGGAGGAGATAGAGGAAGGTGCCAAGAAATGTGAAGACGTGAGAAGAGACTTCCATATAGACTTGGAAATCAGATTCTATGAGCGTTCCAACGAGGAATCGTTCAGAGAGGTAAGTAAGGAAATCCTGGAGGCAAGCCCGGAGGGTGTCATCGTGGTACCTTCATCGCTCGCCGTTACAAGAGATTTTACGGAGCAGCTTCATGCCAAGAACATTCCGTTCATCTTGCTAGACTCTTACATGCCTGACCTTCGCCCTCTATCATTCTTTGGGCAAGACTCGTTCTGCTCGGGATTCTTCGCAGCCAAGATGCTCATGATGATAGCCTCCAAGGAGAGTGAAATCATGCTGATGAGACAGACCAAAGACGGGCGTGTGGTGAGCAAGCAGCAAGACAACCGAGAGGTGGGCTTTCGCCATTATATGCACGACCACTTCCCTAACGTGGAAATCATAGACCTCGACCTGCCCCTCAATGGTACGCGCGCAGAGTACGTGAAGATGCTGGAGAAGTATTTCGCCGAGCATCCTAACACCCATCACTGCATGACGATGACCTCTAAGGCACACATCGTGGGCGACTTCCTGCTGAAGACCAACCGACGCGACGTGCAAATCATGGGCTACGACATGGTGGAGAAGAACGCTCGTTGCCTACGGGAGGGAAGCATCTCCTTCCTCATTGCACAGCACGCTTACATGCAGGGATATTCTTGTGTGGAAACCCTTTTCCGTGCCATCGTACTCAAGAAGAAGGTGACGCCAGTGAACTACATGCCTATCGAACTTCTAATGAAGGAGAACGTGGACTTCTATCGAAGAACCCAACTGTAGAGGAGTTAGGAGTTAGAAGCCGGAATCTAAACACACGGCATGAGGAAAACATTAGAATAAGATTAATATAAAGCATTAGAACAAGATTAAATAACATAAAACAACAAAAAGTAAAACAAACTACAAGACAATGAAACTATCAAGCTTTATCAAGATTAACGCTGCCGACTCGGTAGTGGTTTGCTTGCGCCCCATGAAAAAGGGCGAGACTATCGAAGTGGACAGTAAGTCCATCACTCTCTTACAGGACACTCCTGCGGGACACAAGGTGCTTATCAACGATGCACCAGAGGGAACAGACATTCTAAAGTACGGCTACCCTATCGGCCATGCCAAGAAAGACCTGAAGCAAGGCGAATGGGTCAACGAGAACAACCTCAAGACCAACCTTGCCGGCACCTTGGAATACACCTTCCAGCCCGTTGACGAGAAGCTCAACATTGCCGATGAGCACCGCACCTTCAAGGGTTACGTACGCAAGAACGGCGAAGTGGGCGTAAGAAACGAGATTTGGGTGGTTCCTACCGTGGGGTGTGTCAACGGAGTGGCAGAGAAGTTGGTTGAACTTCTCAAGCAGGAAACAGGATGCCAAGGCATAGATGCCATCCACGCCTGGCACCACAACTATGGCTGTTCACAGCTCTCGGGCGACCACGAAAACACTCGCAAAGTGTTGCGCGACATCTGCTTGCACCCGAACGCTGGTGCTGTACTCGTGCTCTCATTGGGATGCGAGAACAACCAGCCAGATGCCTTCATGGAGATGCTAGGCAACTACGATAAAGACCGTATCAAGTTGCTCGTCACCCAAAAGGTTGAAGGCGACGAACTGGAGGAAGGCATGAAGATACTTCGTGACCTCTACCAGAAAGCGAAGACAGACAAACGTGAGGAAGTGTCGGTGAGCAAGCTGCGCGTAGGCTTGAAATGTGGTGGTTCTGATGGATTCAGTGGCATTACCGCCAATCCTTTGGTGGGTGAATTTTCCGACTGGCTCGTGGCTCAAGGTGGCACAAGCATCCTGACCGAGGTGCCAGAGATGTTTGGGGCAGAGACCATCCTCATGAACCGTTGCAAGAACCGAGAGCTCTTCGACAAGACCGTACACCTCATCAACGACTTCAAGGAGTACTTCCTGAGTCACGGCGAGCCTGTTGGCGAGAACCCATCACCAGGCAACAAGGCTGGCGGCATCTCCACCCTGGAAGACAAGGCTTTGGGATGCACCCAGAAGTGTGGTCGCGCCCCGGTAAGTGGCGTGCTGCAATATGGAGACCGTCTGGAGACAAACGGCCTTAACCTGCTCTCCGCCCCAGGCAACGACTTGGTTGCTGCCACCGCCCTGGCATCAGCCGGATGCCAGCTGGTACTCTTCACCACCGGACGCGGTACCCCATTCGGCACTTTCGTACCAACGATGAAGATCTCCACCAACAGCAATTTGGCAAAGAACAAGCCTAACTGGATAGACTTCAATGCCGGAGAGCTGGTGGAAGGAACAGAGATGAAGCAACTTGTAGGCAAGTTTATCGACAAGATAATAGCCGTGGCCAGTGGCGAGGAAGCCCGCAATGAGCGCAACGGCTATCGCGAGATTTCCATCTTCAAGAATGGAGTGACGCTCTAAAAGAGTGAAGTACGAAGAGTGAAGAGTGAAGAATCATTTAGTGAAAGGCTTCGCTCTTCATATAATTAAAATATAAGAAGCATGAACAACAAGAAAGGACTTTTGGCTTTATCGCCGCTTATCATTCTGATAGTACTCATCACTGTCTTCACCATCCATTCGGTGGAGGGAGGCAAGGAGGGTGCCAACCTATCGCTTACCGTGGCATTCATGATGTCCAGCATCTATGCCGTGGCGATTTCGGGCGGCATGCCTATCAAGAAGCGAATAGACACCTACAGCCGTGGAGCTGGAGCCAACAACTTGATGCTCATGCTTTGGATATACGTATTGGCCGGCTCTTTTGCTGCCTCTGCCAAGGCGATGGGCGCAGTAGATGCCACCGTCAACCTGGCCCTGAGCATCTTGCCCGCCAACATGCTGCTGCCCGGACTCTTTGTCGCAGCCTGCTTCATATCCGTCTCCATCGGAACGAGCGTTGGGACGGTGGTGGCACTGGTTCCTATCGCTGCGGGACTCGCCCACTCACTCCACGCCAACGTTGGACTGATGACAGCCATCATCGTGGGTGGTGCCTACTTCGGCGACAACCTCTCCTTCATATCCGACACCACGGTTGTGGCAACTCAGACACAGAACTGTCGGATGAGCGACAAGTTCAAGGTCAACTCGATGATTGTGGTGCCAGCAGCGCTCGTCATCCTTATCATCTACACCATCATGGGCGAAGGGCTTCAAGCCCCGGCTCAGATAGAGCACGTGGAATACTGGAAGGTGATTCCCTACCTAGTGGTACTCATCACTGCCATTGCTGGCATGAACGTAATGGCGGTGCTCACACTCGGTACCATTCTCTGCGGCATCATCGGCATCGCCGGCCACTATATGGGCGTACCTCAGGGCTATGATCTTTTCGTATGGTTCGCCGCCATGGGCAACGGCATCATCGGCATGGGCGAACTCGTCATCATTGCCATGATGGCAGGAGGCATGCTGGAAATCATCCGCGAGAACGGAGGCATCAACTACATCATCGACAAGATTACGGCGCACGTGAGCAACAAGCGAGGAGCCGAACTCTCCATCGCCGCCCTTGTCTCGATGGTGAACATCTGCACAGCCAACAACACAGTTGCCATCCTTACGGTGGGCAACATCGCCAAGAAGATAGGCGACAAGTATGGCGTGGACAACCGCAAAGCAGCCAGCATCCTCGACACCTTCTCGTGCATGGTGCAAGGCCTCATACCCTATGGAGTGCAAATGTTACTGGCAGCAGGACTGGCGAATCTCAACCCACTCGACATCTTGCCATACCTTTACTATCCGATAGCAATTGGCGTGGCAGCGTTGCTCGCCATCCTATTGAGATACCCTAAGCGATTCAGCTAAGTAACGAGAGAAAAACAAAAGAACTTGTGGCGAAGCGACCAAGCTCGCATCGCCACGCAAAAACAGTCAAAACGATGGATTTTTTGCAGAGAAACCTATTTGTCAAGTTGCGTTCCGACAACTTCGACACCAAGGAAGAGATGGAACCGATGACTACCTTCAAGCAGAAGAAGATAGTCGAGATGATGAAGAACCTGAGCGAAGTGCCACCGGGCGAAGTTCGCATGAACAACAGTTTCCTCAACCGCCGCCTAGCAAGCATACAGGAGAACGAGCGACATGCCATCGACACCTCCATCGAGACCCTGCACCTGCTGCGCATCATCGTAGCCAACATCAATGGCATCCTCTCCAACGGCATCAACCTGAGAGGTATTATCGACATGGGGGAATACCTGCGCACCAAGGGCGACAAGGTTGACTTCGTGAAGCTGGACCGATGGCTCGGCAAGTTGCGCATACAGAAGATGGCGCAACTGCAAGGCAGCGTGCTCATCATCTTCTTCGATTTCGAGAAAGACGAGATTCCTTTCGTACGCCGCATCGAGCGTGGAGCCTACAGGCTAACCCTCCGCTCGCTGTACTACAACCAGCAAGACCAGGAGGAAATCAAGTTCAAGCAGACCAAGTCTGGCTTCGTCCATACCACGGGCGGCACCATGCGCAAGAACTTGCGCCGCAGCATGAGATACATCGAGTATGCTCCCATCGAGACCATCAGCAATTTCATGAACAATTTCTTCCGCTCTCTTTCCGAGATAGAGGAATAGTCCAAGGCAAGAGAACACAGAATAATATAAAATATATAAAAAAAGCGTACCAAACGCTACATATATCAAGCGTTTTTCGTACCTTTGCATCTATGAAACGGATTATCATAACTTTTATCACTACAATACTTACGCTCGGACTGCACGCCCAAGTGCAATGCGAGGACACTTGCCGCCACGTGCACGGCATCGACCTGAGCCATTATCAGGGCAACGTGTTCTGGGAGACGATAGGCGAGAACTCGAAGATGGCATACGTATATCTCAAGGCCACCGAGGGCGGCACCAACGTAGACAGCAAATACAAGCAAAACATCGACTTGGCTCACAGATATGGACTCAAGGTGGGTTCATACCACTTTTATCGTGCCCGTATCCCACAGCAGACACAGCTGGAGAACTTCCAGGCCCAATGTCGCCCAGGTGACCAAGACCTGCTACCAATGATAGATGTGGAGACCAAGAGCGGCATGGATACCGAGGAATTTTGCGACTCACTCTTCAAGTTCCTCCACCTCGTGGAAAAAGCCTACAAGCAGAAGCCGCTCATATACACGGGTGCCAACTTCTACGACAACTACCTGCTGGGCAAGCTCGACAGCTATAAGATCATGATAGCCCAGTATACCAAGCGAGAGCCTGTGCTCCGCGACGGCAGAGACATCGAGATGTGGCAGTACACCGGTAAGGGAAGACTGAACGGTATCAACGGCTATGTTGACAAGAGCAGATTCATGGGAAGACACCGACTGAGGGAAATCAGATTCAGACACAGATGAAAAAGTGAAGAGTGAAAAGTGAAGAACGAAGAGTGAAGAGTGAAGAGTGAAGAGTGAAGAGTGAAGAATCTAAAGCTCTACATTTTACATAAAACATTTAATATTATAAGATAATTATGGCTATTATAAAATGCCCTGAATGTGGACGCCAAATCAGCGACAAGGCTCCAACTTGCCCTCACTGTGGCGTAGAGATTGCAGGCAAGATTACCAAATGCCCTCACTGTGGCGAAGTGTACTTCAGCAATATGGAGATGTGCCCAAACTGCCACGAGCTGAACCCTAAGTTCGCAAGTGTGGCGGGCACCTCACAGATGACAGACAGCAACATTGGTTCACCTGTTGCGCCTACCGTTGTGGAGACACCTAAAGCGACAGTTGCAGAGCCAACCACCCCGCCACGAATACCAGTCCAGGAAAACACTGGTGGAACTAGGGAACAAAAGGCAGACGATGAGACAACCAAGCTCCCTCCCCTCCCCCCATTCCCTCCCAAGCGAGTGACCCCACAACCCATTGAGCGGCCAACCGGCGGCAACTATGGTGGCAAAGGAACAGATGGCAACGGGAACTCTCCTACCGACAACAAGGAGGAGAAAAAGAAGGGCAATCGCAGCATCCTCATCATCTCGCTCATCTTCGCAGTCCTGGTATGCGGCATCATGTACTACTTCTACGACAATGCCAATCGCAACAAGGAGCAGGAAGCCTACGAGTATGCCATGCAGAGCAGCGACCCTACGGTGCTCCAGAGCTACCTTGACACTTACAAGGATGCAGACGAGGCACACAGGGACTCCATCCTGTCACACCTCGAACTGCTGAAGCAGACAGACCAAGACTGGACAAACGCCGTGGTGAGCGGCTCGAAGGAAGCCCTCGAGGCCTATCTCCAGAAATATCCAAACAGCCCACACAAGCAGGAGGCATGGAACAAGATAGACTCCATCGACTGGAACTTCGCCAAGGCCACGGATACCGTAGACGGCTACCAGGCATATCTTGACGCCCATACCGACGGTGCCCACATCGAGGAAGCAGAGAACGCTCTCAAGAAGGTGAAGAGCCGTGACCTGCAGCCAGAGGAAAAACAAATGGTGGCAGGAC
Organism: Lachnospiraceae bacterium; assembly: GCA_963604545.1. Taxonomy (GTDB): domain Bacteria; phylum Bacteroidota; class Bacteroidia; order Bacteroidales; family Bacteroidaceae; genus Prevotella. Next base: position 20,318 of record CAVCRI010000003.1, read on the forward strand.
TTTTCCGCCAGTTCTTCCAGAGCATCAACTCTCGCAACAGCGATGGATTGGCAGCCACCTGCGAAGACATTCTCTCATCCCTGCTCGGCAAGAGCTCGGCAACAAAGGCTGATGTCGTAACCTTCATGGACAAGCTCTACAAGGATAATGTAGCCAACATGAACTGGCGCATCAACAACGACTACCAGATCAAGAAGCGAGAGGTTGGCGATGAGGATTACGAGTACCAGGTACAGTTCTCAGCCCGTCAAGACCTCGACCTCACCGATGGCTCTAAGAAAGAGAACCTTTTCCGCATCAACGCTGTAGTTTCACCAGCCGGCAAGGTTTCTTCTTTCAATATGAATAAGATTAGCATGGACAATAACCAATAGAATTTACAAAAAAGAGGAAAGGCTCCAAAGATTAAGCGATAATCTTCGGAGCCTTTCCTCTTTTTTTATGGTTCTTACTTTTTACTGTACATGCTTTCTGACTTACTTGGCCTCTTTCATCTGGCGAAGCAAGTCTTTCTGCTTGTCATTCAATCCCGTAGGCAACTTCACATTGTATGTGATGATGAGGTCACCAAACGTCCCATCGCCTCGGTCGTAGCCCTTGCCACGCACACGCACCTTGGTGCCGTTCTGGGTCTCAGGCTTGATCTTCAGCTTAATCTTGGAGCCGTTGCTCAACTTGATAATTCCCTCACCGCCAAGCAAGGCAGTATACATGTCGATGTTCACGTTCATGTTCATCTCGCCATTGCTCTGGCGAGCATTCTGACCGCAACCACCATTGCATCCGCCTGTGCCAAAGTCTGCACCAGCACCATAGCCAGCGTTGCCAGCACCGCCGAAGCCTCCGAATCCACCGAAGCCTCCAGCACCTCCAGAACGGCTAGAGCGAGCACGGGCACCACCGCCAAACAGATTTTCGAAGAAGCTGGAGAATCCGCCTCCGCCACCACCGAAACTACTGAAGTCGAAGCCCTCGAACGGATTGCCTCCGCCGGCACCACCGAAGCCACCAGCCCCGGCACCTCCGCCAAAGCCTCCGCCACCAAAGGCATCAGCCTGTTTCCACTGCTCGCCATACTGGTCGTACTTGGCTCGCTTATCTGGGTCCGAGATGACCTCATACGCCTCGTTAAGCGCCTGGAACTTAGCCTTCGCCTTCGGGTCGTTAGGGTGCAAGTCTGGATGAAATTGCTTTGCACGTTTACGATATGCAGCTCTGACATCCTTCTGTGGGATGTTCTTGTCTACACCGAGAATCTTGTAATAATCAACAAATGCCATATTATAAAACCTCCTATTTTTATGTTTTTAGCAATTATCCTACAAAAAGTATGCCGTATTTGACATCTTTTTTGTAATTTTGCAGTGAAATACAAAACAGAAGAAATTTATGAAACAACTTTTTGCTGCGCTCCTCGTGGCGCTATCCATCAATTCTACAGTTATGGCACAACCTCGTACCGTAAAACTGCGAGTGATAGAGACCAGTGATGTACACGGCTCTTTCTTCCCTTACGACTTCATCAACCGTAAGCCCAAGGCCGGTTCGCTGGCACGTGTCTCATCGTATGTCAACGACCTGCGCAAGACCTACAAGGACAACCTCATCTTGCTAGACAACGGTGACATCCTGCAGGGACAGCCTACCTGTTACTATTATAATTATGTGAACACCCAGGCACGCAACGTGGCTTCTGATGTGGTCAACTACATGAAGTACGATGCCGAGGCGTTCGGCAACCATGACGTGGAGACCGGGCACGCTTGCTACGACAAGTGGATCAAGGAACTTGACTGCCCAGTGCTGGGTGCCAACATCCTCAATACCAAGACGGGAGAGCCCTATGTGAAGCCTTACCTCATCCTGAACCGAGAGGGCGTGAAGGTGGCTGTGCTCGGCATGCTGACACCTGCCATCCCAAACTGGCTGACAGAGGACATCTGGAGCGGCATGAAGTTTGAGAACATGGTGACCTGCGCCCAGAAATGGGTGAAGTACCTACAGGACAACGAGAAGCCTGATGTCATCATCGGTCTCTTCCACAGTGGCAAGGACGGGGGCATCAAGACTCCAGAGTATGAGGAGGATGCGTCGATGCGTGTGGCAAAGGAGGTGCCAGGGTTTGACCTCGTGCTCTTCGGCCACGACCACACCCGATGCAACGAGACCGTGACCAATGCGGCGGGCAAGCCTGTGGTATGCCTCGACCCTGCCAACAACGCCATCAGCGTGGCAGATGCCGAGATTACCCTCACCCTCGACAAGAAGAAGGTAAACGGCAAGAAGCAATACGTGGTAACTGACAAGCAGGTGACAGGCAAGATACAGAATGTGACAGATTGTCCTATCGACGAGGACTTCATGAAGGCTTTCGAACCTCAGATTGCCGAGGTCAACAAGTATGTGGGCAAGCAGATTGGCACCTTCAAGAACACCATCCACAGCCGTGAGTCTTTCTTCGGAAGCTCAGCCTTCAACGACTTCATCCTCAACCTGGAACTGCAAATCACCAAGGCAGACATCGCCTTCAATGCCCCATTGCAGTTTGATGCCACCATCAACGCCGGCCCACTCTACGTGGGCGACATGTTCAACCTCTACAAGTATGAGAACCAGCTCTACGTGATGCGACTCACCGGCGAGGAGATTCGCAAGCACCTGGAGATGAGCTACGACCTGTGGGTGAACACGATGAAGAGCCCGGACGACCACTTGCTCTTGCTCGACAACAAGACCTGGGGCGACCAGCAGAGACTGGGATTCAAGAACTTCTCCTTCAACTTCGACAGCGCCGCCGGCATCGACTATGAGGTAGATGTCACCAAGCCAGATGGCGAGAAGGTGAAGATACAGAGAATGAGCAACGGACAGCCTTTCGATGAGAAGAAATGGTATACGGTGGCTGTGAACAGCTACCGTGGCAATGGCGGCGGCGAGCTGCTCACCCGTGGCGCCGGCATCCCTAAGGACAGCCTAGACAGCCGCATCATCTACCGCAGCGAACGCGACCAGCGATACTATCTGATGGAGGCAATCGAGAAGATGGGCACCATTGACGCCAAGCCAAACAACAACTGGAAATTCGTGCCAGAGAAATGGACAAAGCCAGCCGCCGAGAGGGACTATCAGTTGCTCTTCGGCAACAAGAAATAACATTAGCAACACAAAGCCCATCATGGTTTACCCACACAGCCATGATGGGCTACATAAACAAATAGAATGTAAGGAAATGAAATACTGGTTTATATTTTGCAAGACAGACATCTTGCTCCAGAAGAGAGAAGACGGAACCTATACGATTCCATGCAGTGAGCAACCACCCGTAGAGACCAAGCCCTGGACCCACATCCTCAACATCACGCCGATGGAGGATGGCACCGAGGTGAAGACTTTCACCATCCCAAAGCCTGTGAGCGATGACCCACGATACGAGATGTGCGGCCTTCGCCCTAGCTTCTACAAACTTACACCAGAACTTTATCAAAAGGCAGGTAAGTGCCAGGAACTCAACTACTGGGACATGAACACGCAATATTGTGGCGTATGCGGTGCCCCGATGAAGATGGCGACCGACATCAGCAAGAAATGCACCGAGTGCGGTAAGTCGGTATGGCCATCGCTCGCCACCGCCATCATCGTGCTCATCAAGAAGGGCGACCAGGTGCTGCTCGTACATGCCCGCAACTTCAAGGGCAACTTCGACAGCCTCGTGGCGGGGTTCGTAGAGACCGGCGAGAGCCTGGAGGAGGCCGTACACCGCGAGGTAATGGAAGAGACCGGACTGACCATCAAAAATCTGAAGTACTTCGGCTCACAGCCATGGCCATATCCTAGCGGGCTGATGGTGGGCTATAGCGCCGAATACGTGGATGGCGAGATACACCTCCAGAAGGAAGAGCTATCCAGGGGCAAGTGGTTCAGCAAGGAGAACCTGCCGATACTGCCAGAAAAGCTCTCCATCGCCCGAAAGCTCATCGACGCATGGCTGGCAGACGAGCTCTAAAAGCCCCATGAACCAAATGCCCCGTCAGGGCTAAGACGAAAGCCATCAGGGCTTTAAAACGTTACGACATGAAAGAGAAACTTTGGAACAACAACTATATCAAGGTGATGAGCACCAACTTCCTGCTCTACTTCGCCTTCTACCTCCTTACCCCACTCCTTCCGCTATACCTGAGCGAGAACTTCGGGGCAGGCAAGGATGTGATAGGCATCGTACTGAGCGGATATACCGTGGCAGCCCTCATTATCCGTCCGTTCAGCGGCTATGTGGTGGATGGTTTCTCACGCAAGAAGGTGCTGATGGTATGCCTGTCGGCATTCGCCATCTTCTTTGCCGGCTATATCGCCGCCAGCACTATCCTCATGTTTGCCATCTGCAGGACCCTGCACGGCGCTCCCTTCGGAGCCGTCACCGTGGCCAACAGTACCTGCGCCATCGACGTGCTCCCGGCAAGCCGCCGCAATGAGGGAATCGGGCTCTACGGTCTGAGCAATAACTTCGCCATGGCACTGGCACCCTCCATCGGCATCTACCTGCACGACTTGGTGGGCAGCTACATGGTGCTGTTCTGGATTGCCTTCGTGGTAGCCATAGCGGCGGTGGCCATCGCCGGAACCGTGAAGTTGCCGGAGAAGGAAATCATCAAGAACAAGGAGAAGCTCTCTCTCGACCGCTTCTTCCTGACCAGAGCCTGGCTCCTGGCCATCAACATCGCCATGTTCGGCTTCTGCTGGGGCGTATTGAGCAACTACCTCGCCATCTACAGCAAGGAGGAGCTGGGCATCACCGGTGGCACCGGCACCTACTTCGCCCTGCTCTCCATGGGCTTGTTCCTTTCCCGCCTGCAAGGTCGCAAGGCATTGAGCCAAGGCAAGCTGACGCAGAATGCGGCAGAGGGCATGTGCCTGTCGCTCGTGGGCTTCATCCTCTTTGTGGCCATCAAGCACCCGATAGCCTACTATCTCTCGGCTTGCCTCATCGGTCTGGGCAATGGTCACCTCTACCCAGCCTTCCTCAACATGTTTATCAATGTGGCACGCCACGACCAGCGTGGCACAGCCAACAGCAGCATCCTCACCGGATGGGACTTGGGGTTCGGCATCGGATGCCTACTGGGAGGAGTCGGGGCCGAGCACTTCAGCTATAACGGTACCTTCTGGATGGTAGCCATCGAGAATGCCTTGAGCGTGCTCCTCTTCTTCGCCGCCTCCCGACAATTCTTCGAGGCAAGGAGGAGAAGGGAATAAATCCATCGGACTCAAGCTATGGACTTAAGAATCATAAGTGACATACTTCGGAAGCGTAAGTGGCATACTTTAGAGGGATAAGTGACATACTTGGGAGACTTAAGTGACATACTTAAGAGGAGAAAGTGACATACTTAAGAGGAGAAAGTGACATACTTAAGAGGAGAAAGTGACATACTTGGGAGGCGTGAGTGCCGCCTGCCTAAAGAAAAATAACTGCCCGCCTAGGAAAATAAAATTGCCCGCCTAGGGATTTTTATTTTCCTAGGCGGGCATATTTTTACCTCATACTAAGGGTATAGCACCATTAGAAGAGGGAGGTGAAACTTCCATTAGAATGGGAGATCATCTGCGCTGCCACCATCTGCTGCTGGAGCTGCTGGCTGTGCTGGAGGGAATGGAGCTGTGGCACCACCGGCTGGAGCTGCTGGCTGAGCAGGGGCTGCTGCAGGAGCTGCGCCCATTGGAGGGAATGGAGCACCTGGCTGCATGCCACCCATCGCACCGGCAACGGCATTAGGGTCTACACGCTGTATGTTCCAAGCTCGAACACTATTGAACCAACGGCCATTATATTCGTGAGCATCCAAGTCGAAAGAGACCAAAAGCTCCTCACCGCTCTGAATGTTGAACTGTGCGAGACGATCTGCACCAAAGACATCAAAGCAAAGTTTCTTAGGGTATTGCTCATGAGTCTCGATTACGAACGACTGAGCCTTCCACTCTCCTCTTGCAGAGACACCGCTTCTTTCTGGCAAAACGGCGATAATTTTTCCTTGTATTTCCATACTTATCTTATTTAATAAATTGTTCTATCCTTATTATATTTATTATTCTATCATTGTCATATATATTATTCTATCCGAAAGCCGCAGTAAACTCACCTAGGAGCACAAATTTCGCCTTTCAATCTGCGAAATTACTAAAAATAGTTCATAAACCGAAACATTTCTCTGTTTTTTTTGTCTATCACCAAGATTTTTTGTATTTTTGTGCTCATAAAAGTGCCATAGGCGCAAAAATCATAAATAAGAATACACAATTTAAGCAACAAAGCAACAAGAATAAAATATTAAAAACATATACTCATGAGATTTACAGTATCAAGTTCAGCATTGAGCAATAAGCTCAACATGCTTGCCAAGGTTATCAGCAGCAAGAATTCGCTGCCTATCCTCGACAATTTCCTGTTTCAGATCGCAGGTGGCGAGATGGCTATCACCGCCAGCGACAGTGACAACATCATCAAGAGTAACATCGAACTGACCGACAACGAGGGTGAGGGTGAGTTCTGCGTGGCTTGCCGCGTGATTCTCGACGCTCTCAAGGAGTTGCCTGAGCAGCCGCTCCACTTCGATGTCGACACAGATACCTTCGCCATCAAGATCGTATATCAGAATGGTCTCTATAACTTCACAGGTCTGAGCGCCGAGGAGTATCCTACCACCCAGAGCATGGCAGACGGCTGCACTACCATCAGCCTGCCTACCGATGTGCTCATCGACAACATCTCACGCTCTCTCTTCGCCACAGCCAACGACGAGTTGCGCCCTGTGATGAACGGCATCTACTTCGACTTGCGCCCAGATGCCCTCGCCATCGTGGCCAGCGACGGCCATAAGCTGGTGAGAAACAAGAACTTCAACATCAAGAGTGAGACTCCAGCAGCCTTCAACTTGCCAAAGAAGCCAGCATCATTGCTGAAGAATATCTTGAGCAAGGACGGCGATGATGTGACTATCAAGTTTGACGAGCGCAGCGCCGAGTTTACCTTTACTGACGGCGTGCTGAAATGCCGCCTCATCGACGGTCGCTACCCTAACTACAACTCCGTGATTCCTACCGACAACCCATGCCAGGCCACGGTAGACCGCAAGAGCCTGCAGAGCGCCCTGCGCCGCGTATTGCCTTTCGCCAGCGAGAGCAGCCAGCTGATACGCTTCCACATCGAGTCAGGCAAGTTTGAGGTTTCATCAGAAGACCTCGACTTCTCCACCTCTGCCAAGGAGTTGTTGCCATGCGAGTATGTAGGCGCACCTATGAACATCGGCTTCAAGGGAAGCAGCCTGATGGAGATACTCAACAACCTCACCAGCGAGGGTGTCATCATCCAGCTCGCCGACCCAAGCCGCGCCGGCATCATCGTGCCAGCTGAGCAACCAGAGAACGAGGATGTCCTGATGCTCATCATGCCAATGCTCCTCAATGACTAAACAAGTAATAAAGAGAAAGATGAAACTTAATCTTAAAAAACCTCTGATAGTATTCGACTTGGAGACCACTGGGCTCGATATGGTAAGAGACAGAATCATACAGATTTCATATATCAAGGTAAGTCCTGACGGCACCGAGGTGCGCAAGAACTTGTTCGTAAACCCAGAGAAGGAGATTCCTGCCGAGGTGGTGGCCCTCACCGGCATCAGCAATGAGGATGTAAAGGACGCTCCTACCTTCAAGCAGTTGGCTGCCACGCTGGAGAAAGAGTTCAGCGGCTGCGACTTCGCCGGCTACAACTCCAATCACTTTGACGTGCCAATGCTCGCCGAGGAATTCTTGCGCGCCGGCATCGACTTCGACTTCTCCAAGTGCCGCCTCATCGACGCACAGACCATCTTCATGAAGATGGAGCGCCGCAATCTGGCAGCCGCCTACAAGTTCTTCTGTGGCAGAAAGATGGAGGAAGACTTCGAGGCCCACCGCGCCGACCAAGACACCGAGGCCACCTATCGCGTGTTGATGGGCGAGCTCGACCGCTATGCTCCGGGCGTACAGGACGAGCCAGAGCGCACGCTCAACAATGACATGGACGAGTTGGCCGCCTTCTCCAAGCAGAACGACAACGTAGACTTCGCCGGACGCATCATCTGGCAGGAAGTGAAGGATGCCCAGGGCCAGCCAGTGCTCGACGAGAAAGGCGAGCCACGCAAGCACGAGGTGTTCAACTTCGGCAAGTACAAGGGCTGGGATGTGGCCGAGGTATTGACCAAGGACCCAGGATACTTCACCTGGATACTGGGCAGCGAATTCACCAACAACACCAAGCAAGTGCTCACCCGCATCCGTCTGCGTGAGTACAACAAGCGAATGGGAAAATAAATATAGTTAGGAGTTAGCTCCCAACCCATAAGACATAAATATGCTAAAAGGAAAGAAAATAGTGCTGGGCATCACGGGCTCCATCGCAGCCTACAAGTCATGCCTCATCATCCGTGGGCTCATCAAGCGAGGAGCCGAGGTGCAGGTGGTCATCACGCCAGCCGGCAAGGAGTTTATCACTCCCATCACCCTCTCCGCCCTCACCCATAAGCCCGTGGTGAGCGAGTTCTTCTCGCAGCGCGACGGCACCTGGCATTCGCACGTAGACCTCGGCCTATGGGCGGATGCCATGCTCATCGCCCCTTGTACCGCCTCCACCCTAGGCAAGATGGCGAACGGCATCGCCGACAACATGCTCATCACCACTTACCTCTCGATGAAGGCACCGGTTTTCATCGCCCCGGCAATGGACCTCGACATGTACAAGCACCCTTCCACCCAGGCAAACATGAAGACCCTGCTCGGCTACGGCAACCATATCATCGAGCCAGAGGTGGGATTCCTCGCCAGCGGACTGGAGGGAAAGGGACGCATGGAGGAACCTGATGTCATCGTCAACTATATGGACAGGTATTTCGAGCAGGTAGCCCACCCAGCTGACACTTGTTTGGACGACAACGAGAAGGATGAGAGCAGACAAGACCTCGCAGGCAAGAAGGTGATGATAACCGCCGGACCTACCTACGAGAAGATAGACCCCGTGCGCTTCATCGGCAACTATTCATCGGGCAAGATGGGATTCGCCCTCGCCGAGGAATGCCGCAAGCGTGGTGCCGAGGTGACACTCATCGCCGGTCCCGTGTCGCTCAGTTGCGACGCTGGCATCCACCGCATCGACGTGGAAAGCTGTGAGGAGATGTACCAGGCTGCCGTTGATGCCTTCAGGCAGAGCGACGCTGCCATCCTTTGCGCAGCCGTGGCAGACTTCAAGCCGAGCACTGTAGCCGACAAGAAAATCAAGCGAGAGAAAGACGACCTGGAGCTACGCCTCGTACCAACACACGACATAGCAGCTGCCCTCGGAAAGGCTAAACAAGCACATCAACGCATCGTGGCTTTCGCCCTGGAAACCAACGACGAAGAGCAGAACGCACAAAAGAAGAGAGCCAAGAAAAACGCCGACTTCATCGTGCTCAACTCCACCCGCAATCCAGGCACCACCTTCCGCACAGACGACAACCAGATAACGATAATCTCGGAAAAGGGAAAGAAAGAGTATGAGAAGAAACCGAAGTCTGAGGTGGCTCGCGACATCATTGACGAGCTGGCTCTTCTGCTGTAGCCAGCTTCCAGTTTCCGCACAGGAATTGCAAGCGAAGATCAACATCAACCATGCCCAGATACAGGGCACGGACAAGAGCGTATTTGACAACCTGCAACAAACCCTGGAGCTGTTTGTCAACGACCGCCAATGGACTCATCTACAGTTCCAAAGGAACGAGCGCATCGTGTGCAACTTCAACATCACGGTGAGCAAGTATGACAAAGACCAGAACCTCTTCGCCTGCAAGGCCCTCATACAAGCCAACCGCCCAGTCTTCAACTCAGCCTACACCTCCACCTTATATAATAATGTGGACGAGAACTTCACGTTCAAGTTTGCCGAATTCGACCAGCTGGACTTCAATGAAGAGCAAATCGACAACCAGCTGACCGCCCTCTTCGCCTACTATGCCTACCTCATCATCGGGCTAGACCTCGACAGTTTTTCGCCCAAAGGAGGCGAGGATGTGCTGCAACGCTGCATGAACCTCACCAACAATGCGCAAAACCTCGACTTCCCGGGGTGGAAGGCATTCGACAACAACCGCAACCGCTACGCCATCATCTCCGACTATATGGACGGGGCTATGGAACCGTTCCGCCAGTTGCAGTACGGCTACTATCGCAAGGGGCTCGACGAGATGGCCAACAACGCCGAGCGAGGCCGCACCGAGATTACCTCCGCCCTGGATAGCAACCTGCGGAAGGCAAGGGAGAATAAGCCACTCAGCCTGTTGCCACAAATCTGGACCGACTACAAGAAAGACGAGCTGGCCAACATCTACAAGGGCAAGGGCACGCAGAAGGAAAAGGAAAGAATCTATGAACTCCTCTTCTCCATCAACCCCTCGCAAAACAAATATTGGGATCAAATCAAGGAATAACCAAGAAACATCATGCTCAAGCAATTATATATCAAGAACTTCACGCTCATCGACGAGCTCGACATCAACCTCTACCCAGGCTTCTCGGTCATCACGGGCGAGACGGGAGCCGGCAAGAGCATCATCCTGGGTGCCATCGGCTTGCTACTGGGCAACCGCGCCGACTCCAAGGCCATCAAGGCGGGAAGGGAGAGATGCATCATCGAGGCACACTTCGACCTCTCCAGATATGGCATGGAGGCTTTCTTCGAGGACAATGACATCGACTACGACGGCGATGACACCATCATCAGGCGTGAGCTGACGGCTGCCGGCAAGAGCCGAGCCTTCATCAACGACACCCCCGTGCCGCTGACACGCATGCGCGAACTGGGCGAACGTCTGGTCGACATCCACTCGCAGCACCAGAACCTGCTGTTGCAAAAAGAGGACTTCCAGTTGAACGTGGTAGACATCATCGCTCAAGACAGCAAGCAACACAAGGCTTATCAGGCTGAGTACCAAAGTTATCGGCAAGCGAAAAAGCAACTGGAAGAACTGAAGGCAGAAATCGCCAAGAACAGAGAGAACGAGGAGTTCATGAGATTCCAGCACAAGGAACTAGACGATGCCCATCTGGAGGAAGGCGAGCTGGAGCAACTGGAGCAAGAAGCCGACACACTAAGCCACTCAGAGGACATCAAGACCGCACTCTACGAGGCAGACAACGCCCTCTCAGGTGAAGACGGAAGCATACTCGACAAACTAAAGAACGCCACTAACCAACTAGAAAACATACGAGAGGTGTATCCCGACATGGCCGAGGTAGCCGACCGCATGCAGAGCAGCTACATCGAGCTCAAGGACATCGCACAAGAAGTGAGCGGCAGCGTGGACAACGTAGACTTCGACCCCAACCGCCTCGATGCCATCAACACCCGCCTGGACCAGCTCTACTCGCTGCAACAGAAATTCCATGTGGAGACTGTGGCAGAACTGATAGCCACCCGCAACCACATCGCAGAACAACTGAACCACATAGACAATGGCGACGAAGACATCGAGCTAAAGGAAAAGGAAGTGGCTGTTCTCCTAGCCAAGGCGGAGAAGGCAGCCCAGCAACTCAACCTCATTCGACAGAAATCAGCCAAGGCCATCGAGGCAGAGATGAAGCAACGGCTCATCCCACTGGGCATCCCGAACGTGAGATTCGAGATAGCCTTCGCCCAAAAGCCGCTCAGCAACGACGGTTCCGACAAGGTCAACTTCCTCTTCAGTGCCAACAAGAGCACGCCGCTTCAGCCTGTCAGCCAGGTGGCATCTGGCGGTGAGATAGCCCGCGTGATGCTGTCGCTTAAGGCGATGATAAGCGGTGCCGTCAAGTTGCCAACCATCATCTTCGACGAGATAGACACAGGCGTGAGCGGCAAGATTGCTGAGAAGATGGCAGAAATCATGGCAGAGATGGGCGACCTGAAGCGACAAGTCATCTCCATCACCCACCTGCCACAGATAGCCGCCATGGGAACCCACCACTACAAGGTGCTCAAGGAAGAAACCGACCATGGCACCATCTCGCACATGAAGGAGCTCAGCGAGCATGAGCGCATAGAGGAAATCGCACAGATGCTCAGCGGTAGCGACATCACCAAGGCAGCCCTTGCCAATGCCAAGGAGCTGCTGGGTAAGCACCATGCCAAGAAACAAAGCATGCAACACTAGAATATGAAAAAAATATATATGATCACAATGGGACTGATGCTGGGAGCATCGTCCCTCTTCGCTCAACCAGGGGCGGTACAGAAATCCGCCAAGAGCGTATTCACCCTCACCACATTCAATAAGGATGGCAACCTCATCTCATCCACCCAAGGTGTATTCATCGACAACAAGGGTACTGCCATCAGTACCTTCAAGCCATTCGTGGGAGCCACCAAGGCAAGCATCGTGGATGCCTCGGGTCGCTCATACGATGTGGATGCCATCCTGGGAGCAGATGAACTTTATGATGTGGCAAAGTTCAGAATCATCGGCAACACCCCAGCCGCACCTATCGCCAGCAAGGGCTCAGAGGCCGGCACCAAGGTTTGGCTCGTACCCTACTCCATCAAGAAGCCTCAATACCAGGAGGAGGATGTGGCAAGCGTAGAGAAATTCAAGGACACCTACAACTACTACATCTTTGCCAACAGCGTGCCAGAGATGGCAGTGGGATGCCCATTCGTCAACAAGGACGGACAAATCATCGGACTGATGCACAGTAACGGTCAGGTCACAGCCATCGATGCCAACTATGCCAAGGAACTGAAGGTGACAGGACTGTCTACCCTCGACGCTGCCCTGCGCGAGACAGGCATCCGCACAGCCTTGCCAGATGCCGAGCAAGATGCCATCACCATGATGACGCTCAACAAGGCGCAACTCTCGCAAGACCTGTACGACAAGTATGCCACCGAGTTTATCGGCAAGTTCCCGACCTCAGCCTTTGGTTACAAGGAAAAGGCTACCATCCTGACAGGAAAAGGCGAATATGCTGAGGCCACCAAGCTGATGGAAGAAGGCATCAAGAAAGCTAGTGCCAAGGATGAGGCTCACTCCAACTATGCCGACCTCATCTTCCAAAAGATAGCCTACAAGGGCGATTCCACTTATACTGCCTGGACACTGGACAAGGCTATCGACGAGGCTCAAAAGGCATACGCCGCCAAGCCGCTGCCTGCCTACAAGCATCAGGAAGCCCGCACCTACTATCTGAAGGGTGACTACCAGAAAGCATACAACATGTTCATCGACTTGACCAAGACTGACCTCAAGAGCGGAGAACTCTACTATGAGGCAGCGCAAGCGAAGACCATGCTCAAGGCTCCAAGAACGGAAATCAAGGTATTGCTCGACAGTGCCATCACGGCATCGGGCGACAATGGTTTGGTGGCTGCTCCTTTCTATCTGGCTCGCGCCCAATTCCTGGCAGAAGGCAATGACTACCGCAATGCCTTGGCAGACTTCAACCAGTATGACTCCCTCGCACATCCAGTAGACCCGACCTTCTACTATGCTCGCTACAAATGCGAGACCAAGTTGCGTATGTGGCAGCAGGCACTCTTTGATATCGCTCGCACCTGTTACCTTGCCCCAACAGAGCCTACTTACATGGCGGAATGGGCTAGCCTCGACCTCCGTGTTAAGCGCTACGACGAGGGTATCAGTGCCGCCACCCAGTGCACCAAGGTAGCTCCAGAATATGCCGATGGTTATCTGTTGCTGGGACTTCTCCAGATAGAGAAAAACCAAAAGGAAGAGGCAAGAAAGAACTTGGAGAAAGCCAAGGAATTGGGTGATTCAAGAGCTGAGGAATACCTCAAAAAGCTGAAATAGGAAAGGAGCAATTTGACCGTCAACTAGAAAGTTAGATAAAAAACAAAAAAAAAGGCGTTTATATTTGGTGGTTTGAAAAAATATTATTACCTTTGCACTCGCATTTATAAAAAGGCTGGTTCCGTAGCTCAGTTGGATTAGAGCAACAGCCTTCTAAGCTGTGGGTCTTGGGTTCGAACCCCAACGGAATCACAAAAAAGCAACTACTTTATCGAGTAGTTGCTTTTTTGTTTTAATATTATTTTATAATAGTTTTATTATAGTTCTATCAAGTTAGAGCACCTTACTCAAAAACTCTCGCAATCTAGGTGACTGCGGGTTATTGAATATTTGCTCGGGCGTTCCTTCCTCCATGATAACCCCATCACTAAAGAACAGCACTCGGTTGGCCATCTCCCGTGCGAAACCCATCTCATGTGTCACCACCACCATCGTCATTCCCTCGGCTGCCACATCCTTCATGAGTTGCAGCACCTCGCCGACCATCTCTGGGTCGAGTGCCGAAGTTGGCTCGTCAAACAGCAGCACCTCTGGGTTCATCGCCAAAGCTCTTGCTATCGCCACACGTTGCTTCTGACCACCAGAAAGACTGTCCGGATAACTGTCCGCCTTGTCAAACAAGCCGATGCGATGCAACAACTCATCCGCCTTGGCATGAGCTGACTCCTTCGACATCTTGCCCAATTCCACAGGGGCAAGCATGATATTCTTGCGAATGGTCATGTTGGGAAACAGGTTGAATTGCTGGAACACCATACCAACACGCTGCCGCATCAAGTTGATGTCAACACTTGACGAGGTGATGTCCACCCCATCTACCAAAATCCTTCCTGCTGTTGGGCGTTCCAAGAGATTGAGAGAGCGCAAGAACGTGCTCTTGCCACAACCAGAAGGACCGATGATGGCCACGACCTCCCCCTTGCAGACGGAGGTGGAAATATCTCGAAGCACCACGGTCTCACCAAAAGCCTTCCTTAGATGCTCGACCTGTATGATTTGTTTATTATCTTGCATATTGAGTATTTCTTTAATTTATTTTCTTTCACCACGGCGCAATTGCTTCTCTAACTTCTGCACCCCCATATAGAGCGCAAAGACGATGAGCAGATAGATGCAAGCCACCGCTCCCAGCGGCATCATGGCCTCGTAAGTGATGCTGCGGATAATATCGGAGCCCTTGGTGAGGTCTACCAATCCGATATAACCACTGATGGAAGTCTCCTTAAGAAGAGTAATCAACTCGTTGCCCATGGCTGGCAAAACATTTTTGAATGCCTGCGGGAGAATGATGAGGCGCATGGTCTTGCTATATGAAAGTCCGAGGCTACGCCCTGCCTCCAGCTGTCCGCGGTCTACCGACATGATGCCCGAGCGAATCACCTCTGCGATATAGGCTGCGGAATTAAGTCCAAAGGCTATCACGGCGACAAGAATCTTGTTAACATCTGTCGAGGCGAACACCACATAATAAATGATGAGCAACTGAACCATGGTAGGAGTGCCACGCACAATGGTAAGGTAAACCTGGCAAAGTGCATTGAGCAGTCGCAAATTGCCTTGGCGCTCATGGGTGCTACGGACAAAGGCTATGACCGTGCCCAAGAACACTGAGAGCAAGATGGCAAAAAGGGTGATGATAAGCGTATTGCAGAGGCCTTTTACCAAGTATTGATAACGGCCATCTGTCACAAAACAAGACTTAAACTTATCTATGAATCCCGCTTTCTGCAAAGCTACGTCCTCTCCATTGTCTACGACAACTACTTGCTTGACCGTGGTGTAAGTATCGGTAAAGTTAATGTTCTTCTTTCGTTCTGGTGTTACGGTGATGCCAGCGATACCAGCGTCGGCCTTGCCCGTCTGGACGGAGGTGATGATGGCATCAAACTCCATGTCTACAATCTCCACATCTGCACCTATCACATCACCTATGGCATGGGCTACATCAACATCGATGCCCACTATCTTGCCTGCCTGATAATATTCGAAAGGCTCGAAGGTGGCATTGGTGGCAAACCTTACCCTCTTGCCCCCATGATGCTCTGCTCCCTTGGCAGGATACTGATAGGCAACGGCCTGATGATTGACCATGTGGCGGTTCACGATAGAGTCGATGGTTCCGTTCTCCTGCAATCGATGGATGGCATCGTTGAGTTCATTGAGCAAGACCTCATTACCCTTTGCCACACAGATAGCCATTCCCGACTCGTCAAAAGCTTCGGGCAGGATAGAGAGCGAAGGGTTGACCCGCTGAAAAGCCTTAGCTGGAGCCTCGTCGGTCATCATGCAGTCAATCTTACCTTGTCGCAGAGCCTGGACTGCATCGGCCCCCTTAGTGAATCGCTCCACGTGAGTACCGTTGCCCTTCTTCTCCAGTTCGGAGGAAAGCACATCGCTGGTCGTGCCAAGCTGTACTCCAATAGAAGCCCCCTTCAAGTCTGAGAGGGTCTTGACAACCTTTCTATTGGCTTCACCACCACCACCACAAGAAACCGCCAAGATAACGATGGTCAAAACTAGCAGTAAGGCTTTAAAGCGTTTTTTTAATCTATTCATTTCTAGTTGTTTGTGTTACAATAGAGAGACCTATTTCCATCTATCATTCAAGCTCTCTCGATTTATGCTTTCACATTGAATCCCTTGGCTAGTCCGCCCTCACTGGTTTCCTTATATAGAGAAGGCAAATCATGTCCCGTCTGGCGCATCACCTCAACCACCCGATCGAAGGAGACGCTATGGTGTCCATCAGAGAAGCTGGCATAAAGATCAGCATCCAGTGCGCGTGCCGCAGCAAAGGCATTGCGCTCGATGCAAGGTATCTGAACCAAGCCACACACTGGATCGCAAGTCATGCCTAAGTGATGCTCCAGTCCCATCTCTGCCGCATACTCCACCTGGGCTGGGCTACCGCCAAACAACTGGCATGCTGCCGCCGAAGCCATGGCACAGGCAACGCCCACCTCACCCTGGCAACCCACATCGGCTCCACTGATAGAAGCATTGTGCTTCACGATGTTGCCCACCAGTCCGGCTGTGGCCAAGGCACGAAGAATGCGTTGGTCGCTCATGTCATGGGCGGTGTGCATGTGGTATAACACAGCAGGCAAAACACCACATGCACCACAGGTAGGGGCAGTCACAATAGTTCCGCCAGATGCGTTTTCCTCGCTCACCGCAAGGGCATAGGCATATACCAACCCACGGCTTTGCAAGGAGGCCCTATAGCCTTTAGCCTTCGTATAATAGGTGGCTGCCTTGCGAGGCAACTTGAGCGGACCCGGCAACACGCCCTCATGGTCTAGCCCATGGCGTATGCTTTGCTTCATCATCTGCCATATCATGTCAAGGAAGTCCCAGATGTCCTTGCTTTCGCACTTGTCGACATATTCCCAGAAAGAGCGTCCATTGTCATAACACCACTTCTCGATGTCGCTCATCGTGTTAAGCTCATACACATCCTTGGCACCCAGTTCCCCATGTCCGTTGGTTCCGTCGGAGAGGGCGCCACCGCCGATGCTATATACAGTCCATTCGTCAATGACATCACCATTGAGATCTTTGCCCACGAACTTCATTCCGTTAGGATGGAAAGGCAAGAATACCTGTGGCTTCCAAATAATCTTTACTGACTTGTGAGGCTTAAGCACCTCCTCGATGGCAACATCCGTCATGTGTCCCTTCCCCGTGGCAGCCAGACTGCCATAGAGCGTCACTTCGTAAGTAGACGCATTACCACAACGCTCCAAGAAGAGTTTAGCCGCACGCTGAGGCCCCATCGTATGGCTACTTGACGGCCCCTTTCCTACTCTATATAATTCCTTTAAAGATTTCATTTTTTCTCGTATTTTATTGTTTTCATTTCACTTGAGTAGCCTTGAGTATGACGACATCGGTGAGCGGGCGATCATTATTCGCCTTATTGGTCTCCACGTTCTGAATCTTGTCAACAACATCCATTCCCTCCAGCACCTCGCCAAAGACAGTATACCCATTGTCCAGGTGAGGCACGCCACCATGCTTGATATACCCTTGCTGTATCTGTTCGGAAGGAATGGCATAAGCCTTGCCCTCCCTTTTCATCTTCTCGACAGTGTATTCCATCTGGCGAGGAGAAAAGTTGCGTCCCCAAGTGATATAGAAGTCAGTGGAGGCAGAAGCCTTGGTTGGGTTCTCGTCATCACCTTCACGGGCTGCGCACAACTGCCCACGCTTATGGTAATATCTTGGATATTTTATCTCGGCAGGCACAGTGTAGCCTACATCAAACTTCTCCACCTTGCCCGGAGTCACCTTTCGGGTTGCATAGTCGCCCCCTTGGATCATGAAGTTCTTGATGACCCGCTGGAATATACAACCATTGTAAAAGCCCGAGTTTACTAACTTCAGGAAATTGTCTCGATGCAGCGGTGTGTCATTATAGAGTGCCACCAGGATATTGCCCAGTGTAGTCTCCAAAAGTACTTGATGGCAGGTTGGGTCATGTGGTGTCTCCCAATCAAGCAGGGAGTCGGGCTTGGAAGCCACCACTGTTTGAGCAACAGAGGAAGCATTCGCTCCCCCCTCGGCCTGAGCCAAGGAGAAAGCCGGCATACCAAGCATACAAGTTGCAAAGAGAGTATATATCTTCTTCATTTTACCATAATTTTACATCTATTTATGTTATCGAATGCAAAGATAATGATTTTATTCTAAATTAATGAGCATTTTTCAGACTTTCTTTCTATCTTTGCAAAACAAAAGATATCAGATAAAGAATATTACATAAATTAACATGAAAAGGAGCATAACAATGAAGAAAAGAATATATGGCATATTGATGCTGCTGAGTTGTCTGGGAACAACAGCCCAAGCACAGCAACAGATTAGCTTCGGACCTCTGCATAGCCCAGACAGTCCGAGGGAAGACTGGTTGTTGCCTGGCGACACCATCCATCAGTCGGGCAAGCCGATGGTTTATAGTGGCAAGCCGATGAAGAACAGTTACGCGCCGCTTGCTCACATTGCCACTGACGGAAAAACAACCCAAGACGATGCCTATGGCTTGAGCAACATCGCAGACAGCAATTATTACAACAATCCCATCTCCAACCTTGCCTACACAGGCTATAACTATCCATTGGGGATGAGAGGCTATGGATGGGGACTCCACAAGGGTTTGAACTTATCGGTAGACCTGTCCGCCTTTGCCACTTTCGGTAAGAACGCCCCCCATCGTGGTGGTTTTACACAGACCATTGACGCAACTTATCTCACACCGCTCACCAAGGACAATAAGTTATGGATGGCACTCGGTGTCTACCTGAACAACATCAACTATGGGGGTGACAGTTACCGAGATGGTGGCGTATATGGCATCTTGGGCTACCAGTTTAATGAGCATTGGGAAGCCTATGTATACGGACAAGTAAGCATAGCAAACAACTACAACTCCATCTATGGAAGATACGCCGGTTACGGACCTTACGGAGGTTATGGTCCTTGGGGCTATGGCATGTATCCTGGCTATTGGGGCAGTGGCATCATGCCTGGCGACTACGGCATGGGGGCACCAGGTACCAACGTGCTAGGAGCAGGAGTAAAATACACCAACAAGAACTTCTCCATAGGATTCAATGTGGAAGGTGCATGGTACAACCAAAAGGCTCCAACCTACTACAAGCAGTACGACTATCCTGTTCCTAACACGAAATAGAGAAAATTTCGAAGATAAAGAATCAACTTCATAGATACAGATAGAGAAAAGACTACGAAAATTACAAGGGACTAGATTACGAAAAGGAGAATAATATACGAGAAATACAAGGAAACTAAATTTAGGAAAGGGCTTCCCCAAAAATTAGGGAAGCCCTTTTTGTATTATTCTGACAATATCTGCACGATGCGTTCTGCCGAACGACCGTCCCATCTATCAGGTATTCCAGCTTTCTTCCAGTCACCCTTCAAGAGTTTCTGCATCATCGTCTTCAACTGCTCTGGGTCTTCACCGACAAGTTCATTGGTACCGACCTTCACCGTCTCGATATGCTCGGTATAACTATTCAGTGTGATGCAAGGTACGCCATTGAAGGTTGCTTCCTCTGCCACATTGCCGGAATCGGTGATGATTCCCTTGGCATGGGCAGCCAAATAAGCAAATGCGAGATACCCCTCTGGCTCTATGATGTCAACGCCCACTTGATGGTCTGGCTGGTTCTGATGAACCAAGAAAGCCAGAACTTCCTCCCGCGCCTTACCGCGCAATGGGGCTATCACCTTGACACCAGCCTTGCGAGCCTCTTGGTCAATCACTGCCAGCATAGCCTTCAGCTTGTCCTTTTGCTCTAACAAGACCTTGCGATTAAGCGTGAACATCAAGTACTCTCCTTCCTTCAGATGCTTCTCATCCATCATTTGAGGACGGGTCATGCGCTGCTGCAAGAATCGGATATTGTCTATCAGCACATTGCCAACCATGTAGACCTTAGACAGTTCGGCGCCCTCCTTGTTGGCAATGCTATTGTTGGAAATGCCTGCAGTAAAGAGAACATCCGACAAACCATCAATGACCAGGCGGTTGATTTCCTTGGGCATCGTGATGTCAAAGCTACGAGTGCCAGCAGCAATATGCGCCAACTTGATGCCTTGCTTCTTGGTGACAATGGCTACAGCCATCGTCGAAGCCAAGTCATCCACCACTATGACGACATCCGTAGGATTCTGCTGCAAATAGTTTTCAAACTTAGCCATCACTTGGCCCGTCAGCTCATTCAAGTTCTCACAGTCCACCCCCAAATAGGCGTCTGGACTCTTAATGTCCAAGTCGGCGAAAAGAGAAGATTCCAGCGTCGGATCATCCTCTCGCCCGGTATATACCAACTGATAGTTCAACTCATCTCCAGACTTTTGAGCCTTACTAATAGCTCTCAACACAGGTGCGACCTTGATGAAGTTAGGTCTGGCACCAGCAACAATACAGATATTCTTTCTCATACTATTTTTATAAAGTTATTCTTTCGAGTTCTACTCTAACACCCTTCCAGTGAAGGACATACCATTATCCCTTAAACAAATCCTTGATGCCGCCGATAGACCCTAAGAGGTTGGTTGCCTCATACGGCAAGTATACCACCTTGCTCTCCTTGCCCTGTGCAAGGTCTTGCATCATGGCAATATACTTCTGAGCCAACAGGTAGTTGGCTGGATTTGTGCTCTGCCCTACAGCCTCCGTGATTTTCTGTATGGCAATGGCCTCTGCCTCTGCCTTGCGAATGCGTGCAGTTGCCTCACCTTCGGCATTGAGGATTGCTTGCTGCTTGGCAGCTTCCGCCTTATTGACTATAGCAGCCTTCTCACCCTCAGAGAGCAAGCGTTGTTTTTCCTTCTCACCCTCAGAGGTCAGAATCGTGGCGCGCTTATTACGCTCCGCCTGCATCTGCTTCTCCATGGCCTGGAGCACGCTCTCAGGAGGGGTAATGTCCTGAAGTTCCACTCGGTTTACCTTGATGCCCCACTTGTTGGTCGCATCATCGAGCACCGAGCGGAGCTTGGTATTGATGGTGTCTCGGGAAGTCAAGGTCTGGTCAAGTTCCATCTCTCCGATGATGTTACGCAACGTGGTCTGCGTCAACTTCTCGATGGCATTTGGCAAGTTATTGATTTCATATACACTCTTGAAAGGGTCTACAATCTGGAAATACAGCAAGGCATTGATTTGCATCTGGATATTGTCCTTGGTTATCACATTCTGGCGATCGAAGTCATATACTTGCTCACGAAGGTCAATGTTATTGGTATAAACATATCTGCCATTCTTCATGGATACGATGTCCTTCGCATGGTCGATGAAAGGAATGATGATGTTGATACCCGGCTTCAGGGTGGCATAATAGCGTCCCAGTCGCTCAATAATCTTAGTCTCACTCTGAGGAATGATCACGATAGTCTTCCTAACCACAACAAGGGCAAGGACAACTATAACTATTAATACATAAATACCAATGTTCATAATGATAAAGTTGTTAAGAGGTTATACAAAATTCCATGATTCATACGGGGCAACTTGATAACGGTTGCCCCAAAGGATTAGAAGGCCTCGACCGTGAGAATGACGGACTCATGCCCGATGACCTTCACCTTCTCGCCCACGGATAGGTCGGAAAGGGCATCGGGAGCCTTAGCCTTCCAGTCATCGCCATCCAGCTTCACCCTGCCATATCCGCCTTTTACGATGGTTTCGGTTACTTCTCCTATTCACCCTGCCAAGGCATCAGTATTGCTTTTCCTATCATCTCCACCCTTTCTGATGATCTTCACCAATCTTGGGCGAATCAGTAAAATGCTGAGAACGGAGCACATTGCCCACACAACCACCTGCACCCAAAATGGGGAGCCTGCAACCGCCATCGGGATGCTTATCAGGGCACCGATGGCAAAGCATGTGACATAAAAATCGCCCGAAGACAATTCCAAAATCAGGCAAATGAACATGATGATGGTCCATAGGAGCCATAAGTTCTGTGAGATGTAATCTATCATAATTCTTTTGGTTTAGTTTGTCCTATTACTTTCTACTAGAACTCTTTCTCGCACTAGATTTCTTGGTCGAGGAAGACTTCCGGGTAGAGCTTTTCGAGGTAGAGGGCTTAGCGGTTGTTGAGGTTGCAGGCTTGTAATACTTCAAGGCTGTAGGCATTTCCTTCTGGAGTGCAGCGATACGCTTTTCATCAGAAGGGTGATCACTGAAGATGTCACTCTTGCCTGTGCTAGTACCTGCTGACATGCGTTTCCAGAAAGGAATTGCCTCTTGTGGATCATAGCCTGCCATGGCAGTAAAAATGAGTCCCATATAGTCGGCCTCCGTCTCATTGTCGCGAGAGTATTTCAGATTGCGGAAAGAGAAATACTGACCAGCCACCGAGCTTGCGATGTCTCCCACTCCACTTCCCACGGCCTGGTTGAGTACGTTGCCCAAGATATTGGTTCCGATCTGCTGACTTTGCTGCTTAGAAAGCTGCTCGGCACTGTGCTTAGCTACGGCATGAGCTATCTCATGTCCCAAGACGATGGCAAGCCCCGTCTCATTTCGGGTATAAGGCAACAAGCCCTCATATACCACTATCTTACCTCCAGGCATACAGAAAGCATTGGCACTTCCATCCTGAACAAGATTAAATTCCTATGAATAGTTTTTCAAGTCATTAGCATACCCATTGTTTTTTAAATAGGTCTCGACTGCAGAAGCAAGTCTTCTTCCCACTCGTTGTACCATCGCAGTATTGGCTGCGTCTGTTGATTTCTTGGCAGAAGCCATGTACTTGGTATACTCCTGATTAGACAAGCTGAGCACTTGCTCATCGGATACAGAGATTCGGTGAGTTCTTCCTGTGACAGGCACGGTCTGTGAGGTACCACAAGAAGCCAATGCCAAAGTCACGATAGCCGAAAGGGCCAAAAACTTAATGCGTTTCATCTTATTACTTTTATGTTTAGTTGACATTTCCACTTCTAAGTAGGTCGGTGGGGTTGCCCCCACTTTCCCCTTCAAGAACCGTGCATGCGACTTTCACCGCACACGGCTCGTGTAATTCTGTTAATTATTTCTCGTTCTAAATAATCGGCTCTGTGTGCCGTTAGGCACTGCATTTGAGGGGGCGTGTACGACATCTGCTAAGTTGTCGTTGTTTGAAGTACTCGTCATATTGTGGGTCGAACGGATTGGCTTCTGA
>CAVCRI010000004.1:0-41258 GCA_963604545.1 Lachnospiraceae bacterium
ACCGGGGACACAAGGATTTTCAGTCCTTTGCTCTACCAACTGAGCTATGGCACCAACTAGCATCATAAGCATGATTGCTCATTTGCGGATGCAAAGGTACAACAAATATTTGGTTCCGCCAAATTTTTCTGCATATTTTTTCAACTAAATGATAAAAAAGTGCCTTTATATTTTGTTTTATCCATATTTTAGTGTACCTTTGCATTGTCTTAAGCACATAAGCAATCTTTCTTATCGGGATTTAGCGCAGTTGGTAGCGCACGTCGTTCGGGACGATGAGGTCGCTGGTTCGAGTCCAGTAATCCCGACTCCACCTCAAAAACGTATTGCTCATGAAGCTAAGAGATTTCTTTTACCTGCAAAAAAATGACAGACAAGCTCTCCTTACCCTGCTTGCCATCATTATCGTGTGCATCACTCTCGTCCTCACCTTTGGATTCCTCGACAAGGGCAAAGACGATGTTGCTCCTATCATTTCAACCAATGCTCCGACACACAAACATGCCACCAAGGAACACCCCATGTATTATAAAGAGGAAGGAGACATGGTGCCCCATGAGTTGTTCACCTTCGATCCCAACACAGCCGACTCCGCCGACTTCGTGCGCCTAGGGCTCGCTCCTTGGCAAGCCAGAAGCATCATGCGCTATCGCGCCAAGGGAGGCATCTTCGGCAAGCCCTCAGACTTTGCAAGAGTATATGGATTAAGCAAAAAGACCTACGAAACACTCCTTCCTTTCATTCATATCGCCGATGACTACAAGCCCGCTGCCGACTTTTATGGGCAGGACAACTATACCTATAGAAAGAGCCATACAAACGAAGCATACAGCTACGAGAAAGATAGCAAGGGAAACGACATGGGAAAAGAAACTAACTTAGAAAAGGATGGCAAAGTGTATAGCTATCCCCACAAGCTAAAAGCTGGGCAAAAGATAGCCATCAATACCGCCGACACCACAGAACTCACCAAAATACCAGGCATCGGCAGCTATTATGCCAAGGCCATCGTTAGATACAGAGAGCACCTAGGTGGCTTCGCAAATATTCAACAATTAGAAGAGATTGAAAATTTTCCCACTTCGGCCCTGGTCTACATCCATATAGACACAGAACACATCAGAAAGCTCAATATCAACCAGCTATCCCTCAGCCAGCTGCGCAAGCATCCCTACCTCAACTATTATCAGGCCAAGGCCATCTGTGATTATCGTCGCATGAGAGGTCCTCTGAAAAGCCTTGAGGAGCTCAGGCTCCTCAAAGATTTCCCTCCTGCAGAAATAGAAAGGTTGCAGCCTTACGTTACTTTCTAAGACTGCAACCTTATACACCTTTTTTGTTTAGATAACTCCAAACTGGTGCAAGAAGATGAGCAAGATACAGAGTGGGCTCACGAAGCGAATCATGAACAGGAATACGGGATAGAGGTTACCGCTCAAGGTACCCCAGTTGGTAAACTCATCACGCGTCACCTTCTTTGGCACATACCATCCCAGGAAGAGACAAGTCAAGAAAGCCCCCAACGGCATGAGCAGCTGAGCCGTGAAATCATTGCAGCAGTCAAAGAAGTTCTTACCAAGGATGGAAATATCCGGCACCGCTCCCAAGGAAAGTGAGCAGAATACACAGATGACGCAACAAGTAATGGTTTCTATCCAAGCTCCCTTCTGACGGCTAATCTTGCGCTCCTCATAGAAAAAAGCCGTACCAATCTCATGCATGGAGATGGTAGAGGTGAGCGCCGCCAGCACCAAGAGGGCATAGAACAACACGGAGATAGCATACGCCAACATAGGCATTCCACCAAAAGCCTCCTGAAAAACATTTGGCAAGGTGATGAAGATGAGCGACGGACCGCTATCAGGATTGACCCCGACTGAGAATGCCGCAGGGAAAATCATGAGTCCAGCCAAGATGGCGATAATTGTGTCAATAGTGATAATCTGCGAGGCCGACTTCAACAGGTTGGTTTGGCGACTGAAGTAAGAGGCATATGTGCAAAGGCAAGCCGTACCCAAACTAAGTGAGAAAAATGCCTGTCCCAAAGCCTCCAACAAGACATTTTCATCCACCTTGGAGAAATCTGGCTTAAACAAGAATTCCACACCCTTGTAGGCACCCGGCAAGGAGCAAGAGGCTATCACTATGACTATCAGGAGCAAGAAAAGCAAAGGCATCAGTATCTTGGAGGCCTTCTCGATACCATTGCGCACACCTCTCACCACTACGAAATGAGTGAGCAGGATAAACGCCAAGCCCCAAAGCACAGGCTTGACAGGGTCGGAGGAGAATGTCTCGAAATAGGATTTCACACAAGAAGGGTCACCATGTAATCCACCCATGATGCTGACGAAGAGATACTGCAAGCACCAGCCTGCCACCACGGCATAATAGCCGAGAATAATCATGGAAGTGAAGACTCCCATCAAGCCTATCAGTCCCCAAGGCTTACCATTCGCCAAGTTTCTGTAAGAACGGGCTGCATTAGCAGCCGAGTGACGACCTATGATAAACTCCCCCATCATGCCTGGTAAACCCAGCAGGATGATACATACCAAATAAATCAAGATAAATGCCGCTCCACCATTCTGACCAGCCATATACGGGAAGCGCCACACATTGCCCAAGCCAACCGCTGAACCAGCTGTTGCCAAGATAACACCCAGCTTACTTCCAAAATTGCCTCTATTTTCCATTGTCTCTTGTTATTGTCTTTTATTTTTTCTAGATTATATGATGCACACACAGCCTTTCCGCCGTATCTACACCTTATTATATATATGGAAACCTTTTAAAGGAGTCCAAACTGATTGAGGAATACCAATAATATCAATAGTGGACAAACAAATCGTATCAAGAACAGATAGATACGAAAAAGTCTTCCCTTCAAGGTACCCCAGTTGGTAAACTCATCTTGTACGATTTTCTTTGGCACATACCATCCCAGGAATAAGCTGGTAAGAAATCCTGTTATCGGTAAGAATATCTGACCGGTTACAAAGTCAAACCAATCAAACAAGTTCTTGCCCAGAAACGTAAGCACATCGGTCGTTCCCAAGGAGAGCGAGCAGAAAGTACCTATCAAGGCACAAACCACCGTCACAATCATCGCTCCCTTCTTGCGATCTATCTTCAGCTCTTCATAAAAGAAGGAGGTATTCACCTCATGGAGCGACATCAGTGAAGTCAAGGCTGCCACCGACAGCAACACATAGAAGAGCAAAGAGATAATCCAGCCAAACACAGGCATCGAACCAAATGCCTGGTTAAAGACATTTGGCAAAGTGATGAAGATGAGCGAAGGACCACTGTCGGGCGATACGCCAACGGAGAATGCGGCAGGGAATATCATGAGACCTGCCAGCACTGCCACAATCAAGTCGATAGCGGAAATCTGCAACGCCGACTTAAACAGGTTGGTCTGGCGACTAAAATAAGAAGCATACGTACAGATGCAACCCATACCGATGCTCATGGAATAGAAAGACTGTCCCAAGGCATTCAAAAAGACACTGTGGTCGACCTTCGTAAAGTCTGGCTTGAGCAAGAACTCGACACCCTTGCCGGCACCCGGCAGCATGCAAGAAGCCACCACGATGATGAGCAACAAGATAAACAGGAGCGGCATCATCACCTTGGAAGCCTTCTCAATACCACCACGTACGCCATGAATGATGACGAAATGGCATATCAAGAAGATGACAACCGTCCACATAACCGGACGCACGGGGTCAGTGGAAAACTCCTTAAAATAATTAGCCACGAAGGTTGGATCACCATGCAACTCACCCATGATGCTGGCATACACATACTGCAAGCACCAACCCGACACGACGGCATAGTAGCCCGTAATCAGGAAACCCGTAAGCACTTCCAAATAGCCCACCCATTTCCAAGGTGTTCCATTGGAGAGCTTGGTGTAGGCACGAGCCGTATTGGAAGCCCCATGGCGACCAATGATAAACTCTGAAATCATACAAGGGATACCCAACAAGAGTACGCATCCGATGTATACCAAGATAAAGGCTGCGCCACCTTCCTGACCAGCCATATATGGGAAGCGCCATACGTTGCCCAGACCTACGGCACCACCCGCCGTAGCAAGAATCATTCCTATCTTGCTACCAAAACTTCCTCTATTTGTTTCTGTCATTTTATTTACTTTCTCTTTATTTTCGTTGCAAAATTATAAAATAATTCCGAGATAAACGTATAAGATGAAAGTAAATTATACAAAAACGTTAATATTTATGCGTTTTCTTAACTTTTAGCACATCTTTTCGCACCTATCCGCATGTTTACCGATACGCTTCTGGCAAAGTATCATGCCATTCGGAGAAAGGATTAGCCAAAAGATGAGAATTATAGAAACGCTTGTCACCTGTCACCTCCATGCCGATGAAGTCAGGCTTCTCGTACGCCTCGGTCTCACTGCCCAGTTCCACCTCTGCCATCACCAAGCCCTCGTTATCGCCATAAAACTCATCCACCTCGAAGGTGTGATTGCCACTCTTCACCAGATAGCGACGCTTGTCAATGACACCACCTTGGCAAAGTTGCAGGAGATGCCGTGCCTCATCCATCGTTATCTCTTTCTCAAACTCATATCGGGTCATGCCACCATTCACCGACTTGCCCTTGATGGTAAGATATGCCTTGTCGTCTCGGGTACGCACTCGCACGGTAGCCCCCTCGGCAGGGATATATCCCTGTTGGATATGACTGCTAGAAAAGGCGGCGCTCTTGTAAGCGTCGCCCTTCTTGACGAGGAATTTTCTTTCTATTTCCAGTCCACTCATCTTTTAAAAGTATAGGAGTTAGGAGTTAGGAGCTAGGAGTTATTCACCCTATTTCCTTTTCCCAACTTATTACGCAATAGTAGCAGAATAAACAGCGAAGCAAATTGCCAAGACAATCAACACACCGAATATCCACTTAATTACTTTCTCGCCTTTAGCAGCTTGCTTTTTCTCATAAGCCTCATGCTTGGCTCTTCTTAAGTCTTTATTTCCACTCATAGTCGTTTTGTTTTATTAGGTTATTATTAGGAGAATGAAGCACTAAGAGTCTTCACTCTTCGTTCTTCACTCTTCACTATCATTCGTCGGGAACTCCATGAGGTATGCCTTGATGAAACCATCTATCTTGCCATCCATCACGCCATCCACGTCGGATGTCTGATAGCCTGTGCGATGATCCTTCACACGACGGTCGTCAAAGACATAACTGCGAATCTGGCTTCCCCACTCTATCTTCTTCTTGCCTGCCTCAATCTTAGCCTTAGCCTCCAGGCGCTTCTTCATGGCGCGGTCGTAGAGTTGACTCTTCAAGAGAAGCAAAGCCTTGGCACGGTTCTTTGGCTGGTCACGAGTCTCGGTATTCTCGATGAGGATTTCCTCTTCCTCGCCAGTATCAGGGTCGGTATACCAATAGCGCAAGCGCACACCCGACTCCACCTTGTTGACATTCTGACCACCGGCACCGCTAGAGCGGAAGGTATCCCATGACAGTTTAGCTGGGTCTACATATACCTCGATGGTATCGTCTACCAATGGCGTAACGAAGACGGAAGCGAAACTTGTCATACGCTTGCCCTGGGCATTGAATGGAGAGACACGCACCAAGCGATGTACGCCATTCTCACTCTTCAGGTATCCATAGGCATATTCGCCGCCCTCGATGGTCATGGTGACACTCTTGATGCCAGCCTCATCGCCTTCCTGCATATCGGTGATAGTCACCTTATAGCCATGAGCTTCAGCCCAGCGCATGTACATACGCATCAGCATCGAAGCCCAGTCTTGGCTCTCAGTACCACCAGCACCCGAATTAATCTTGAGCACGCAGTCCATTGGATCCTCCTTCTGGCGCAACATGTTCTTCAGCTCCAGGTCCTCGATGGCCTTGATTGCCTTATCATAGTCGGCATCCACCTCTTCCTCGGTCACCATGTCATCCTTATAGAAGTCGAAGGCGAGTTGCAACTCGTCGGCATAGAGGCGAACCTTCTTATATCCGTCGAGCCACTTCTGGATACCCTTTACTTTCTTCATCTGCTCCTGCGCATACTTAGGGTCTTCCCAAAAGTCAGGAGCCTGTGTACGGAGCTGCTCCTCTTCAAATTCTACTTTTTTCTGGTCTATATTGAGATAGCGATGCAGTGCCTCGGCACGTTCCATCACATCTTTCAATTGGTCAGCTGTAATCATTAATGTATAATTAATAATTTATAATTTACAATTTACTATAGGATACTTACTCCTCATACATCGCCTCTATCTCCGACTTATAGTTCTTGTTGATGATAGGACGGCGAATCTTCAGCGTATTGGTCAACTCGCCCGACTCCATGGAGAAGTGGTGAGCCAAGAGGGTGATTCGCTTAATCTGCTCATAATAAGCCAAGTGCTGCTGCAATATCTTGATGCGGTCCATCAACATCTGCTGCACTTTCTCATTGGCGCACAAGTCCTCACGGCTATTGAAAGCGATATGATGCTCCCTTGCCCAATCCTCAACCAGTCGGAACTCTGGCACAACGAGGGCGGAGACAAACTTGCGCTGATCGGCAATGACTGCTACCTGGTCAACGAACTTATCCACCAAGAGCAAAGACTCTACCTGCTGAGGTGCGATATACTTGCCATTGGAGGTCTTGAACAAGTCCTTGATGCGTTCGGTGAGATAAAGCTCGCCATCCTTCAGATAGCCAGCGTCACCAGTGTGGAAGAACCCATCCTTATCGAACACCTTGGCATTGGTTGTGTCACGATGATAGTATCCCTTGGTGATGGTAGGGCCTTTCAATAATATCTCGTTGTCCTCGCCTATCTTTATCTGAATGCTGGAGATAGGGCGACCCACAGATCCAATCGTATACTTAGTATCGAGATGGTCGCAAGATACGGTAGCCAAGCTCTCTGTCAAGCCATAGCCCACCACCATACCTATGCCAATGGAGTGTACAAACTCCTCAACCTCTGGGCTCACATAAGCACCTGCCGTTGGGAAGATGTTAGGATTCTCCAAGCCCAGCTGCTTGCGCACCATGCTCAGCACAGTCTTATTGATAACCTTATACTGTAACTCCAACGTTATCGGCGGACGCTTGCCATTGGCCAGGTACTCAATATTACGTTTCCTGCCAATAGCCAAGGCATGATGGAAGATTTTCTTCTGCATAGGACTGGCATCGTCCATCTTTGCCTTCACCGCAATATATACCTTTTCCCAGAAACGTGGCACGCTACTCATCGCCGTAGGATGCACCTCACGCATTGCCTCCTGAATCTCATGAGGATTGGTATTGATGAAGAGGCGAGCGCCCTCACTCATGGCGAGATAAGCCCAACCACGCTCAAAGATATGAGTGAATGGTAGGAAGTTGATGACACGGTCCTTGTCGGTCAAAGGCACACACTCATTGTTAGCCTTCAACGCCGCATAATACTGTCCATAGGTCAACATCACGCCCTTGCTATCGCCAGTGGTTCCACTGGTATAGAGGATATTAGCCAAATCGTCCATGCTAGCCTGCTTCCAGAGTTCTTCCACTTCTGTTTGGCGAGGAAGATTCTCTCCAAGTTTCAGAAAGTCCTTATAGTAGAGGGCTGCTGGGTCGTGGGTACTGATGCGCACACTGGAATCGAAGATGATGATGCGTTCTAGTGAAGGGCAGAGTGCGAAGACACGATGTGCCTTGTCATACTGTTCCTGTTCGCCCACAAAGAGAAAGCGAACCTGTCCATCATTAATCATATATTGTATCTGCTGTTCACTGCTAGTGGCATAGAAAGGGATAGAAGTTACCCTAACTCCATACGCACCGAAATCGGTATACAGGTAGTGTACACAGTTCTGAGCAAAGACAGCAATCTTGTCGTGAGGTTTTGCGCCCAGATTCAAGAGGGCGTTGCTAACTTGTTTCACTCTCAGAGAGAACTGATTCCATGAAACCGTCTGCCATTGATCACCACCAAACTTCTTGAAGGTAAGCGCAGGCTTATCTCCATACTTCTTTGCCAGGTCGTGGACCAACACCGAAAGATGACTATTAATTTGCATAAGCTTATATTTATAATATGGTGCAAAGATAATAGAAATCGTAGACAATACAAAATAAAAAGAGACTTTTTCCCATTTATGTGCTCTTTTTTTCGTAACTTTGCCCTCGAATAACCAAATAAGGGAGACTATTATGACACAAGAAGAATATGTAAGCGATGCCGTGGCACTGCTCAAGAAGCTCATCGGCACCCCATCGGTAAGCCGCAACGAGAAAGATGCCGCCGACATCATGGAGCAAACTATCCGTAGTTATGGCTTCAAACCTCAACGTGAGGCAAACAATGTTTGGATTATTGACCCGCACTGGGACGACAGCCGCCCTACCCTTCTGCTCAATGCACACATCGACACGGTGAAGCCGGTGGCTAGCTGGCAACGAGACCCTTTCTCGCCAGATGTAGAGGGCGACACGCTCTACGGCCTAGGCAGCAACGACTGCGGCGGCGGTCTCTGCTCGCTGCTACAGATGTTCCGTATGCTCACCGAGAAGCCTCAGTGCTACAACCTCATCTATCTCGCCTCTGCCGAGGAAGAAGTATCGGGTAAGGATGGCATCTGTCGAGCCTTGCCACTCTTGCCCCACATCGACTTAGCCGTGGTGGGCGAGCCTACGGGCATGCAACCAGCCGTTGCAGAGAAGGGACTGATGGTATTGGATGTCATTGCCCATGGCAAGAGCGGGCACGCTGCAAGAAACGAGGGTGTGAATGCCATCTACGAAGCCTTGGACGACATGCGTTGGATTAGAGACTATAAGTTTGAGAAAGTGAGCGAGTTCCTGGGGCCGACCAAGATGACACTCACCGTAGTGAACGCCGGGACACAGCACAACGTGATACCCGACAAATGTACGATGCTTGTGGACATCCGCACTAATGAGTTCTATGACAACGAAGAGGTTTACAAGTTTATCTGCCAGCACCTCAAAAGTGAGTGCAAGGCACACAGTTTCCGTCTGAAGTCATCTCGCATCGCCCCAGCACATCCTCTTATCAAGAGGTGTGTAGCGATGGGAATGAAGCCATTTGGCAGTCCTACCCTCAGCGACCAAGCCTTGATGTCGTTCCCATCCTTCAAGCTAGGTCCCGGTGAGTCATCCCGCTCCCACTCCGCCGACGAGTTCATCCGCATCAGCGAAATAGCCGATGCCATTGCAAAATACGAAACCCTCCTAGATGGCGCAATTATATAAGCTACAAATGACAAAGAATAAATTATAAAAACAAAGAAAAGCGCAGATTGCTTCCAAGACAACAATCTGCGCTTTATTATTTATCATTTAACCTTTATCTCCCCAGCCAAGCCTCAGGGTTCAGTTTTGCTGTCTCCCTGCGAAGTTGGAACTGGAGGATATTGTCTGCACCCACAGCACCGAGTGCCTGACGAGTACTTACCCTCTGTCCCTTGTGAACGCTTACAGACTTCAAGTTGCAATATACCGAGATGTAAGCACCATGACGAACCAGCACATTCCACATGCCACCATATCCGAAGACAGCACTCACCTCACCATCATATATGCTGCGAGCCACACATCCCGGCTTACCCTGGATATTGATACCCTTGTTGTCGAGCGTTACACCACTCAGGCCCTGCACATTATACTGTCCGAAATGGCTCACGATGCGATAGCCACCGCTGATAGGCATTGGCAGGCGACCACGGTTAGCCTCGAACCCACCATTCAACATGCGGTCTACCGAGCTCAAGGTACTAGCCTCCTGTGCCTCCTTCTTAGCGGTCTCGATCTCACGCTTGCTACGCTCCTCATCCGCCTTTGCTTTCAACTCAGCAGCCTGTCTGTCAGCCTCAGCCTTCTTGGCAGCCTGTTCGGCGGCAGCCTGGCGAGCAGCCTGTTCGGCAGCTGCACGTTGGGCAGCCTCAGCCTTGGCACGCGCCTCAGCCTGGGCCTTGGCTTTAGCCTTTGCCTCAGCCTGGGCCTGAGCCAGTTCTTGTGCCCTGCGAGCCTCTTCCTGCGCCTTTCTTGCCTCCTCGGCAGCCTTGCGACGAGCCTCTTCGGCAGCAGCCTGACGACGACGAGCTTCCTCAATACGGCGTTGGTTCTCTCGGGCAGCTGCCTCAGCAGCAGCTTTCTTGCGAGCCAGTTCTTCGGCGCGTTTCTTGGCGGCGGCAGCTGCAGCAGCCTTGCGCTGTGCTTCTGCGGCGGCACGGGCACGAGCCTTAGCGACTTCCTGCTGAATCAAACGGTCAATCTGTGCATTGATGGCAGCATCCTTCTGCCGCTGGTCAGCGATGACTGCCTGGATAGTCTTCTGTTGCTTCTGCAATCCCTGTACCATCACCTTTTGCTCACTTTGCTTGCCTTCGAGCGCATTCTTTTCTTGCTTACCTTTATATAATAGGTTGCTTTTGTGCCCCTTGACATTCTGCAATTGTTTGTGCTTGTCGTTCACCTGGTTCTGCTTAGCCTTCACTGCCTCACCTTGCACCTTCTGATAAGAAGAATATTGGCGGATGAAAGAGAGACGGCGATACATCTGCGTCAGGTTCTTGGCACTGAAGATAAACATCAGCTTATCCTGTACCGTATGATGCCGACTCATATAACGCATGGAGCGGATATACTTGTTTTTGCGGTCCTGCAACTGCTGCTGGAGGGTCTTGAGCTGAGCCTGAAGGATTCCGATATTTCCATCGATATGATGGATGTCCTTTTGGATGCCCTCGATGTTCTTTTGCCTTTGGTCTATCTCACCATTCAGTATCATGAGGTCCTCCAACCTTTTCTTCACATCTGCCTGGTTCTGTCGCAAAGCCTGTTCCTGTTCCTTGATTTTCTTCTGGATACTGGCACGCTGGCCCTGCAGTCCACGGATGTTGGCATTGCTATAGGTAGCAGCCTTGCGCTCTGCGCTGGTAGGAGCCTTGGTGGAAACTTTCAGGGGTTTCTTGCCTCCCTTAGCAACGGGTTTGGCAACTTGCTTGTGTCTCGAAGTGGCAACGACGGTCTTTCCCTCCACCTTCTTTTGCGCTTTCTTCTGGGCAAAAGGAGACAGGGAGAACGTAATTGCCAATATAAACAATATGATTCGTTTCATTACATACTCATGATTTTACCGAGCACATCCTCGGGTGATACTTGCTTGTACTTGCTCGACACCTCGGTCTGAGCATCCCACTTGCTGTCGGTCTTCACATCTTTCATTTCGATGTTGAGCTTAGCCTCCTGGTGCTTGTTGTTGAGCACGGTGGAGAGGGTCATGCGCAGAGTGGCAGGGAACATCTTCACGCCCACGCTCTTGAAGTCTGAATACTTCAGGTTAACATTCGAGTTGCCCTGTTTGGCATCTTTATATGAGACATTTGCCTCGGTGATACGACCTGTACCGCGATTGGCAGTCCAAGTATAGTCCATGTTGCCATACTTGATGGAGACAGGCACTGCATCACCCATCACGTCGAGCTTGGCTGTAAACTTCTTCAAGTCAGACTCCGATACTTTTTGCGTACCTGGTATCAAGAGCTGGTTCCAGAATAAGGCCTGGAGTGAATAGAAGTTGATGCCCTGCTTCTTGAGAAAGTCCACCTGGGTATAGTCGCCCTTGATATATTCCTTGTGCAAACGGTCGATGATGAGCACATAGTTAGGAGTAAACTCCAAACGTCCCACTTCCGTGCCCAGGATAGGAATGAAAAGTTGGATACGTATCACCTCATCCTTGCGCATACTGAGCTTGCCAGGCACAGTGATGTCCTTGGTGGCAGCCTGCAGATTGAACGACATATTGCCCACGATATTCTTGACATATACCTGATTATCCGATACCTTCTGCACGAACGACAAGCCACTGACTGCCGTATTGTGCTGGTTATCGGCTGCCTTCGTCTCAGTGGCAGCAGACTTTTGGGCAGTATTACTACTACTTTGGGCAAGTTTGCTGGTGCCACAAGCAGACATCAGAAACAAGCCGCAGCCCATTGCCATCCATTTCATCTGATTTATGTTCATTTTTTTCTACCTTTCTTTGTTACTTTCTGCATTCCCCTCTGAAGAGTTTTCTTAGGATTGTTGCGCCGCTCCAGCTCCTCTTCTGATATATATTGCTTATTCTTAATTTTCCATTCCAGTACGGCGGTATGGTCATTACCCTTGCAAGCCTTCTTCCAGTATTCCACTGCTTGGTCTGCCATACCGTTCATGGCATAGATGTCACCGGCATGTTCCAGCACGGTATTACTGATGTCTGTGGAATCGCCATTCTTCAAAGTCTCGTCTATGTAAGTCTTGGCATCAGCATAACGCTCCTCCTTAAAAAGTATCCAGGCGTAGGTGTCCAGATAGGTGGCGTTCTTAGGCTCCGCCTTGATGGTCTTGTAACTCATCGACTCAGCCTTGTGCAGGTCGGTACCCTCCACACTCATGTAGTAAGCGTAGTTGTTGAGAGCCATGATGTTGTCGTCTTTCCATTGCAGGCAAGAGTCGTAGGCAGCGAAGGCACCGCCACGGTCATTTTTCTTGTAAAGGATGTCGCCCATCATGGCATAGAGGTCTGACACGAGGTCGGCGGATGACTGTGAGTTGATTTGTGCCACGCCACGACGGAACTCTTTGTAGGCGGCCTCCTCATCCATTTTCTGATAGTGGGCCATTCCCCCGAAATAGTAGAACACCATCTCTTCGGGATTATACTCATGGGCGGCATCTGTCTGGGCGATGACCCCGTCATAATCTTTCTTGTTCCAGAGATTCTGCACCAGTTGCATACGGGCGTTCGCATTGTCTGGGGCGATGTCGAGCACCTTTTGGAAAGCTGCGCATACTGAGTCTGTCGGCATTTTCTTTAGGCTCATGAAGGCAGCTCGCAATTCCGCTATCTCTGCCGTAGGATGCGGCACGGCGAGCACCTTATCGAAGAGCGCCAACACCTTGGTGGAGTCTCCCCCCTGGGCTTCATTGCCTTGGATGTAAGAGCGGAGCATCATGATTTTTGTGTCGGTATCCGTCTTCTTGCCCATCAATATCTTGTCGAGCATCTGCTGTGCCTGCGCCCCCTGCTTGGTGGCGTTGTAATAGTCGTAGAGTGACATCTGGGCATAGGCATCATCAGGCTCTTCCTTCAGCACATCGCTATAGAGTTTGTAGGCTTCCTTCTGGCGGTTATGCTGCATCAGCCAGTTACCGAGCATCGTCTTGTAGACCATATCAAGCGGATGTTGCTCAACCAGTCCTTTCAGTTCATTGTAAGCAGCTCTCTGATCGTTCATCATCTCGTAGACTCGCATCTTGGAGAGCGTCATCTGCTCGCTCTCTCCCTCCTCTGTCTCCAGTCGGTTGATGGTCTTGAGTAGCATCTGATAGTTTTTCTGCTGCTGGTAGAGCTGAGCTAGGATGCGGAGCACATCGGTGTTGCCATGGTTCTTGGCATAGATGGCCTCATAGGCACTGATGGCCTTGTCGTACTGTCCCGCCCCGATGTAGTACTGGGCGAGCCGCTCGGCATAGGTCTGGTTGGAGGGATTGAGCTTCGTTGCCTTCTGCATAGCGGCGAGCGCCAGGGAGTCTTTCTTCAGTTGCGAGTAATACATCGACTGATAAAAATACACCTCTGGGGCGTTCGGATCAATTTGACGGGCATGCTCATACAGGTCGAAAGCCTCAGCATATCTTCCTGCCGCATGTTGGCGAGCTGCCTCAGTCACGAAATATTCGAACCGCTTACGGTCGTTGCGGGAGAGCGAGTCGACTGCCGGAGCCAACTGCTGGACAGTTTGCTGCGGTGTAGCTTTCTTCTTACGAGCCAGCATTGGCATGGCCGTCGCACTAGCAAGTACGACGAAAGCCATAAAACCGATATTTCTCAAGTTGATTTTCACCTTTATTCTTTTCCTTTCGTTATCTATAACTTATTGGTTCAGCCCTAGGAATAAGGGCTTGACCATTTATTTCACGCCAGTATGACCGTATCCGCCAGCGCCTCGCTCGGTCTCATCAAGTGCTTCCACCTCTATGAAGTCACACTGCTCGTGCTTGGCGAGTACCATCTGAGCGATGCGCTCTCCATCGTTGATTACAAAGTCTTCCTGAGAGAAATTGATGAGCAAGACCATGATTTCGCCACGATAGTCGGCATCGATGGTCCCTGGGGTATTGAGCACGGTGATGCCATGCTTGAGGGCAAGCCCACTGCGAGGTCGTACCTGTGCCTCATAGCCGGCAGGCAACGCCATGTAGAGGCCTGTAGGGATGAGTCGACGTTCCATAGGATGAAGCACGATGGCTTCGTTGATGTTGGCACGCAAGTCCATGCCCGCACTCTGTGGTGTGGCAAAAGCTGGTAAAGGCTGATGGCCTTTATTGATAATCTGTACTTTTAACATGTTAAATTCTATAATTTGGTGCAAAAATACTGCTTTTTAGCCGAATAAATGAATTTTTGGAGTGAAAATGATATAATTTATCTATTTTTATTTTGATTTATCCCAAGTTTCATGTATTTTTGCGCTACAGTTTCTAGGGAACTGATTTTTATGACATCTTTTAGTGATAGGTAACATGGAATGGACTCAACTCATATCTAACAAGCGCTTCGGCCAAGAGCACAAACATGCCGAGCGCCATGACGACCGCTCAGAATTCAAGCGCGATTACGACCGTCTCATCTTCTCCTCGGCATTTCGTCGCCTGCAAAACAAGACGCAGGTATTCCCTTTGCCGGGCAGCATCTTCGTACACAACCGCCTCACCCATAGCCTGGAGGTGGCTAGCGTGGGCATGTCGCTGGGCAACGACATATCCAAGAGGCTTATCCTCAGGCACCCAGAGCTGAAAGACACGCTCTTCGAGGAGATAGGGACCATCGTAAGTGCAGCTTGTTTGGCTCACGACTTGGGCAATCCCCCTTTTGGACATTCAGGTGAGAAAGCCATCCAGACTTTCTTCTCAGAGGGCGCAGGACAAGAAATCAAGCCATTGGTTTCACGGCAACTTTGGGATGACCTCACCCATTTTGAGGGTAATGCCAATGCCTTTCGCATCCTGACACACCAGTTCAAGGGTCGCCGACAGGGAGGCTTCGTCATGACCTATTCCATGCTAGCCTCCATCGTAAAGTATCCTTTTGCCAGCGGTCTTGCCGGCAACCACGGCAAATTTGGCTTTTTCACTTCCGAAGAGAAATCCTACCAAAAGATAGCCGACGAACTTGGCATCATCCGCAAGTCTACAGAGGGGGAGCCCCTGCAATATGCCCGCCATCCACTGGTCTATATGGTCGAAGCAGCAGACGACATCTGCTACGAGATCATGGACATAGAGGATTCACACAAACTCAAAATTCTGTCTTACGAAGAGACAGAGCACCTGTTTCTCCAGTTCTTTGACGAGGATATTCAACGCAAGATTCGCCAACGCATCTTGGACGAGGGTTTGACCGACGAGAACGAGAAAGTGGTCTACATGCGTGCCAGCGTCATCGGCAAGCTGGAGAACGAATGCGTCAAAACGTTTCTAGAACACGAGGGAGAAATCTTGGCTGGCACTTTTGAAGGCAGTCTCATCGACCACATTTCAGAGCGTCAAAGAGATGCTTACAAGCAATGTAAGAAGCTATCATTCAGCAAGATCTATCAGAGCAAGCCTGTGCTAGACATCGAGTTGTCTGGTTATAAGATTATGGCTACGCTGATGGAAGTATTCATTGATGCCGCCATCCATCCTACCCGCTTCTACTCTCAGCAGCTCATCCGCCGAGTAAGCAGCCAGTATGACATCAACAATGCCAACCTAGAGGAGCGCATCATGGCTGTGCTGGATTACATCAGTGGCATGACAGACATCTATGCACTGGACATCTATCAGAAAATAAACGGAATCAGCCTGCCTATCGTATAAGGCAGGCTGACAAAGGCTTAACCTTTAAAAGTCACCCCAAGACCATGAGCAACTTTGCCCGAGGCATCGAGTAAAAGCACCCGAAACTACGGGTATCTTTGCCCAAAGATGCTGGTTACTTTTGCCCAAGGCTTCTAGCAAAGTTGGGCAAGTGCAGAATAAAACAGCCCAGATGCTGAAGAATATGCCCCAAAAGTCAAAATGAACTAGAAGCAAGCGATACAAGATTATGGAAGCAAATGGTAGCAAATGGTAGCAAAAATCCGTTTGCTTCCATAAGCTAACGAATTAATTATCAGTATATTAACACATGCTATGGCAGCAATGGTAGCAAATTTTACAAAAAACTATGACTCTTCTCAAATTTTAGTACAAAACTATTTATTTTTCGTATACAACGCAGACAACAGGCTTTCACCAAGGCATACATATCCTTGGTGAAAGCTATTTTTTCCATCAACTGTGAGGATGCCATCACTATTCAAGCTCAAGCAATTCTCGCCTATCACATGGACTTATTCTCCGGGCTCCATATCCTTTTCCTTGTAAAATATCTTATTCGCTCCACTTGTAATTTTCAGTGCATCAGGATGCTCAGCGATAAAGCTATTGATGTGTCGAACTCGCTTTTCTTCCAAGATTTCGTCAATGGCAATCAAGATACCTGTCTCCTCGACATCACCAAAACCATAGTTGATAGCTGTTCCAAAAAGTTTCATCGTTGGACTCAATCCCATGTAGGCATTCACCAAAGGAGGGATATTAAAGCCTAACTTGCGAATCTCATGATTCAATATACGGTAGTCAGACTTGAAATCATCCTCAGTAAAGAGGGCAGCCAACTCACTCTCAGGTGTCTCCAACTTGAGTGGCTTCATCGGGATTACCAAGTTTTCCTTGTCATCAAAGTGCTTCTTGAGGAAATAGAGAATCATGTCACGGCCTCGACGAATATAAGAAGGATACATCGTCATCTTGCCAAAGAAGTACTTCAAGTCAGGATAAAGCACAGTAAGTGCACCCAGGCCATCCCATAGGTTGTCGAGGGCAAAAATGCTCTTGGTGTTCTTACGCACGTTCTGATATTCAAGCGATACAAATGAGCGACCTAGCTCCACCGTATAAGGCATGTATTCCTTGAGGAATTTCTCAGAGAAATGAAACATGTGACTCGTTGCCAACTTAGGCTGTCCTTTCTCGTCGAGCTGCCAATCCTTGCCCAAGAGATAGCGGTAGCCACCGATAATCTCATCGGCCTCAGGGTTCCAGACGATAAGCTGCTTGTAGCAATTATCGCCAAAGTCGAACTCATCAAGGTCCATAGACTTGCCCGTACCGCCACCAGCCTCACGGAAGGCAATCTCGCGAAGGCGACCAATCTCCTTCAACACATTAGGAGAGTCGTTGGCCGTAATAATATAAATCTCATTATGGCTCTTATTAGTCATTCTCAGTTGCTTGTCGGGAGTAAGCTCGCTCTTCAGCAGCTCACGGTCTATTGGTTGGATGATTTCTTCTTCCATACTATTTCTTCTATATAATGATATGATTCTACAATTCGTAAACTAGATTCTTCACATACTGCGCCCATTCTACAGCAGTCTTGCTCTTGTCGAAAGTCTGCCAAGGGATAGGCTTGCCGATAGCGATGCGGAAATGCTTGCCCACGTTCTTATACATCTCGTCTACCAGGAAGAGCATGGCGAGATTAAACGGCAGATACTTGTCGCTGAATTTGGCGATGCGATAGAATCGCTCTGAGTTGCGACCGCCAAAATGAATGGGTACCACATCACGGTGATACTCCACGCTCTTGGAGATGAAAGTTTTCTTCCACGGCAAGTCCCGGATGGTACCATCGGGCTGCTTGCGACTATTTAGGCCAGCAGGGAACATAAGCATGTGGTTGCCGCTCAGGAAGCCAGCCTCCACCATGCGCGGGAAATCACGACTCTGGCGCCCCGTCTTATTGATGCCGATGCACACTGGCTTGAGCCCAGGGAGGTTGAGCAAGAGATCATTGACCAAA
Organism: Lachnospiraceae bacterium; assembly: GCA_963604545.1. Taxonomy (GTDB): domain Bacteria; phylum Bacteroidota; class Bacteroidia; order Bacteroidales; family Bacteroidaceae; genus Prevotella. The sequence continues at coordinate 17,949 of CAVCRI010000004.1, forward strand.
TAGCGGAACTTGCCATCATAATGCTTACCGATGATGGAACCCAGGCAAACACCGTCCTGTCCGCCCAACGGATGATTAGAAACGAACGTATACAGCTTGCCATCGTTTTTATCGGGCAAGTTTTCCAAGCCCACAATCTCCACATCCATCTTCAGATAGCGCACACACTCCACCAGCCACTCGGTACCCGACTGGTTGCGGTGCTCCCACAAGAACGCATTTACCTCGTCCTCGTGAATCAACTTCTTTAGCCAAGAAACCAGGATACGAGGCACGAATTTGGCCTTGCTCCCCATCTTGCTTTCAAGTATTTTGTCAATATCAATCGTTTTCTCTATCGTAGCGCTCATGTTTGCTATAACTTATAAGTAAGTGCAAAAATAGCTCTTCTTTTTCAAATACGAGCCATTTTTTGCGAAAAATTATCAAAAATGAGCAAAAATACTATATTTTTGCAACAACAGGAGGTAAAAAAGGCTGTTTTCTGTTCCATTTTACAGAGAAAAGCAATCGAACTAAAAAGGCAAAAAGGTGAAGGAAAACGGCCGCAATGCAAGTTTTTTATTAAGTTTTATAAATTTTGCACTCAATTTGAGTGGTATGTGGGGATTTTTATGTACCTTTGAAGCCAGTTTTCTATATTAAATATGTACATACGTTAATAAAATATGATAAAGACAGCAGAAACATACCATGTGCCAGTGCTCCTCAAGGAGAGCGTTGACGGACTGAACATACAGCCTGGAGGCATCTATGTGGATGTTACCTTCGGCGGAGGAGGACACTCCAGGGAGATACTCTCACGCATCTCGGAAGGTGGTCACCTGTACAGCTTCGACCAAGACGCTGACGCAGAGCGAAACGTGGTTGCCAACCCCAACTTCACCTTCATATGTTCCAACTTCAGATACCTGAAGAACTGGATGCGTTACTACGGCGTGGAGGGATTGGACGGATTGCTTGCCGACCTGGGCGTGTCGAGCCATCACTTCGACGACGAGAGCCGCGGTTTCTCCTTCCGTTTCGACTCTCCACTCGACATGCGCATGAACAAGCGGGCCGGAAAGACTGCCGCCAACATCGTGAACGAATACGAGGAAAGCTCACTTGCCGACATATTCTATCTCTATGGCGAGCTGAAGAACTCACGCCGCATAGCCGCAGCACTGGTCAAGGCGAGAAACACCCAGCCCATCAAGACCACCAAGGACTTCATGGCTGCCGTAGAGCCACTCTTCAAAAGAGAACGAGAGAAGAAAGACATGGCCAAGCTCTTCCAAGCGCTCCGCATCGAGGTAAACCACGAGATGGATGCCCTGAAAGAAATGCTCCACTCGGCAACCGAACTACTGAAGCCAGGAGGTCGTCTTTCCGTCATCACCTACCACTCACTGGAAGACCGCATCGTGAAGAACGTGATGAAGACGGGCAATGCCGCAGGCAAAGTGGAACAGGATTTCTTCGGAAGAATCGAAACACCTTTCAAACTCATCAACAACAAAGTCATCATCCCCGATGTCGATGAGCAAGAGAAAAACCCTAGAAGCAGAAGTGCTAAACTTAGAATAGCAGAAAAGAAATGAAAAAGGAAACGGGAAATATACAGTCGTCAGACAACCAGCCAAAAGAGACTCCAGCAGAAAAGCCTATTGGTAAGCCGATAGAAGAGCCTGCCGACGATTCCATAGAAAAGCCTGCGGAGAAAGAATCACTCAAGGCAGTGATAGCCAAGCAGGCCATCGAGGAAGAGGTGTCGGGGTCTGCCAGCTTCACACTGCGCAAGATATTGGGTGGTGACATTCTCACCGCACAGATTATACGCCGCCAGATATGGTTGTTTATCCTGATCGTATTTTTCATCATCGTATACATCTCCAACCGATACAGCATCCAGAAGGATCTCATTGAAATAGACCAACTCCAAAAAGAACTGCAGGACACAAAGTATAAGGCACTGTCCACCAGCAGTCAAATAACCGAGAAGAGTCGTGAGAGCAACGTGCTCGACATGCTGAAGAACAACAAGGACAGCATCCTGCACATCGCCACACAACCTCCTTACATCATAAACGTACCAGAAGAATGAGCAAGTTTGACCATAAGAAAGTAATGCCCCGCTATAGCGCCATCGCCGTCATCATGACCTTGATAGCTACCGCCGTGGTGGGAAAGGCACTCTACATCATGACTGCCAAGCACGACTATTGGATGAAAGTGGCCGAACGACAGAAGCGAGACTCTGTGACCGTGAAGCCTAATCGAGGCAACATCTTGAGTTGCGCAGGACAGCTGATGGCTAGTTCTCTGCCAGAGTTCAAGGTCTTCATGGACTTCAAGGCCTTGAAGGAAGCCAACAACGACTCTCTTTGGAATGTGAAGCAAGACTCCATTTGCCAGGAGCTGCACAAAATATTCCCTGAGAAAAGTGCCGAGGAATTCAAGCGTCACCTCGCAGAAGGACGAGCCAAGGGCAGTCGACACTGGGCCATCTACAACAATCGCATTGACTACAACACCTTCACCGAGGTGAAAGACCTGCCCGTATTCCGCCTATCTCCCTACAAGAGCGGATTCCACTGGGAGGAATACAATGCCAGAACCCGAACCTATGGTTCACTTGCAGGTCGCACCATCGGGGCCATGTTCGGGGCTAAGGACACAGCGCGCTTCGGATTGGAACTTTCGTATGACTCCATCCTGCGAGGAACAAACGGCATCGTACATCGCCGCAAGGTGCGCAACAAGTTCCTCGACATCACCGACACCCCACCTATCGACGGAGCCGACATCGTGACCACCATTGACGTGAGCATGCAAGACTTGGCAGAACGCTCACTGACAGAGGAGTTGAAGGAAATCAACGCCAACGTGGGTGTGGCCATCGTAATGGATGTGCCAACCGGCGACATCAAAGCCATCGTGAATATGGAAAAATGTTTTGACGGCGAATACCGAGAAATCCACAACCATGCCGTGAGTGACCTCTTGGAGCCTGGTTCGGTTTTCAAGCCAGCCTCTATTCTCGTGGCACTTGACGATGGCGTGGTAGACACCACCTACAGGGTAGAAACTGGATGTGGTGTATGGCAAATGTATGGCCGCGACATGAAGGACCACAACTGGCGAAAAGGCGGATATGGCATGTTAACATTGCCACAGACCCTATGGTATAGTTCCAACATTGGCGTAAGCCGCATCATCGACGACCACTATCACAACCACCCGGAGAAATTCGTGGAAGGCATCTATCGCACGGGGTTACATGACGACCTTAAGATTCCACTCGTGGGTGCTACACCTGCCAGAATACGCATGCCGCACAAGAACAGTCATGGGCAATACGACAACTGGGCCAAGACATCACTGCCATGGATGAGTATAGGATATGAGACTCAGGTTCCTCCCATCTCTACACTCACATTCTACAACACTATCGCCAACAACGGCAAGATGATGAGACCTAGGTTTGTGAGCAAAGTGGTAAAGAACGGCGAGACCATCATGGAATTTCCACCAGAAGTGATGCGCGAGCATATTGCCAAGCCTAAGAGCATCAAGGAACTGCAAACCATCCTGGAACAGGTGGTAAGCGTGGGACTGGGCAAGAAGGCTGGTTCGCCAAACTTCAAGGTTGCAGGAAAGACTGGTACCGCACAGGTTTCTAAAGGAGCCGGCGGCTACAAGAACGGTGGCACCAACTATCTGGTGAGCTTCGCAGGATATTTCCCTGCAGACAATCCTCGTTACAGTTGCATCGTCTGCATCCAGAAGTCAGGACTTCCTGCATCAGGTGGCAGTATGAGCGGAAAGGTGTTCCACGACATCGCCGAAGGCATCATGGCGCAGAGTCTTAAACTCGATGTGAAGGATGCCCGCGACTCAGCCTCCATCCTCGTACCTGATGTCAAGAATGGCAATATACTAGCAGCCGACAATGTGCTCACCCACCTCGGCATCAAGACCAATGCCAACTGGAGTGGAAGTTACGCTAACGGGAACCCCATCTGGGGCAAAGCTGAGTGTATCGGCAGAAGAAGCATCAAGCTCATCAAGGAGAAGCAATGTGGTCGAAGCACCGTTCCAGACATCATTGGCATGGGAGCACGAGATGCCATCTTCAATATGGAGAGCCGTGGCATCAAGACCAAGATATATGGCAGGGGAAAGGTAGTGAAGCAGAGCCTCATGCCTGGCACTATCATCAAGAAGGGAGCCGTATGCGCTATCACTTTGGAATAGCCCTATATATAATAAGGTGTAAGATTCATTGTATCGCAACATATAAACTTAAGGTAGTAACAAAATAAAAACATAATATGAAGTTACAAGAATTACTCAAAAACATTGAGCCGATTCAGATTATCGGTGATGCAAATGTAGAGGTATCGGGTGTAAACATCGATTCTCGCAAGATTAAGGAAGGTCACTTGTTTGTTGCCATGAAAGGCACGCAGGTAGACGGACACAAGTTTATCCCAAAGGCATTGGAGCTTGGCGCAAAGTCTGTTTTGTGCGAAGACTTGCCTGAGGAGAAGGTTGAGGGCGTAACTTACATTCAGGTAGCATCTACCGAAGATGCCGTAGGAAAAGTAGCCACACTCTTCTATGGCGACCCATCCAGAAAATTGAAGTTGGTTGGCGTAACGGGTACCAATGGCAAGACCACCATCGCCACCTTATTATATAATATGTTCCGCAAGTTCGGGCATAAGTGTGGATTGCTCTCCACGGTATGCAACTATATCGAGGACGAGGCTATCCCTGCCGACCACACCACCCCAGACCCTATCGAGCTGAACGAGCTACTGGGCAAGATGGTAGAGGCTGGCTGTGAGTATGCCTTCATGGAGTGCTCATCACATGCCATCGCGCAGAAGCGCATCGGTGGATTGAACTTCGTAGGGGGCATCTTCACCAACCTTACCCGCGACCACCTCGATTATCACAAGACATTCGAGAACTATCGCAATGCCAAGAAGGCTTTCTTTGATGGTCTGCCTAAGACAGCGTTTGCCATCACCAACGCCGACGACAAGAACGGCATGATTATGGTACAGAACACCAAGACTACCGTCAAGACCTACTCTACCCGCTCCATGGCTGACTTCAAGGCAAGAATCTTGGAGTGCCACTTCGGCGGCATGTATCTTGACATAGATGGCAGAGAGGTGGGTGTGCAGTTCATCGGCAAGTTCAACGTGAGCAACTTACTCGCCGTATATGGCGCAGCCATTATGCTTGGTAAGAAGCCAGAGGATGTTCTCGTGGTAATGAGTACCCTCCACAGCGTGAACGGTCGCTTGGAACCTATCCAGTCACCAGACGGATATACAGCTATCGTAGACTATGCTCACACTCCAGACGCACTGGAGAACGTACTGAATGCCATCCACGAAGTACTCGATGGCAAGGGCGGACATGTCATCACCGTATGCGGTGCCGGTGGCAACCGTGACAAGGGCAAGCGCCCACTGATGGCACAAGAGGCTGTGAAGCAGAGTGACAAGGTCATCATCACTAGCGACAACCCACGTTTCGAGGAACCACAGGACATCATCAACGACATGCTGGCAGGCTTAAACGCCCAGCAGATGAAGAAGGTTATCAGCATCGTAGACCGCAAGGAGGCCATCCGCACAGCCTGCATGATGGCTCAGAAAGGCGATGTCATCCTCGTTGCAGGCAAGGGACATGAGGACTACCAGGAAATCAAGGGCGTAAAGCACCACTTCGACGACAAGGAAGTGCTCCGTGACATCTTTGGCATTCCACAGAAATAAGCAGAATCAAGAAACATAGGATAAAAGAAAAGAAGAAGACATGTTATACTATCTCTTTAGATTTCTAGAGCAATGGGGAATCACAGGTTCCCACATGTGGGGCTACATCTCTTTCCGTGCCCTGCTCGCACTGATTCTGTCTCTGATTATCTCAGCCTGGTTTGGCGAGAAATTCATCAAGTACCTCAAGAGCAAGCAAATCACCGAGACGCAGCGTGATGCCAGCATCGACCCATTCGGCGTGAAGAAGATTGGCGTGCCATCCATGGGTGGTGTCATCATCATCATGGCCATCCTGGTGCCAGTCATCTTGCTCGGTCGTTTGCGTAACATCTATCTTATCCTGATGATTATCACCACCGTATGGCTCGGCTTCCTCGGTGGCATGGACGATTTCATCAAGATATTCAAGCGCGACAAGGAGGGACTGAAAGGTAAGTATAAGATTGTAGGTCAGGTAGGTATCGGCCTCATCGTTGGCTTGGTGCTCTGGGCTTCGCCAGACGTGAAGATGAACGAGAACCTCGCCATTGAGCGACAGGGACAGGAGACAGAGGTAAAGCATCGTTCCGAGGCAACCAAGTCGCTGAAGACCACTATCCCATTCATCAAGGGTCACAACCTCGATTACTCTAGCATCACTAGCTTCTGTGGCAAGTATAAAACAGCAGCGGGCTGGATACTCTTCGTCATCATGACCATCTTCGTGGTAACAGCCGTTTCCAACGGTGCCAACCTCAACGATGGTATGGACGGAATGTGTGCCGGCAACTCCGCCATCATAGGTGTGGCACTAGGCATCCTGGCATACGTGTCGTCGCACATCCAGTTTGCCGCCTACCTCAACATCATGTACATACCAGGTTCTGAGGAACTCGTGGTATTCTTCTGTGCCTTCATCGGCGCATTGATAGGTTTCCTATGGTACAACGCCTACCCTGCCCAGGTATTCATGGGCGACACAGGTTCGCTGACCATCGGTGGTATCATCGCCGTAGGTGCCATCATCATCCACAAGGAGCTGATGTTGCCTATCCTCTGTGGCATCTTCTTCGTGGAGAGCCTCAGCGTGATGATGCAGGTGTACTACTACAAATTGGGTAAACGCCGTGGCGTGAAGCAGCGCATCTTCAAGCGCACCCCTATCCACGACAACTTCCGCACACAGGACAGCCAGCTTGACCCAGACTGCAAGTACCTGCTGAAGAAGCCACACAATGCCTTCCATGAGTCGAAGATTACCATCCGTTTCTGGATTGTGACCATCATCTTGGCGGCATTGACCATTATCACATTGAAGATTAGATAAAGGAAGGGAAGCCGGCTGAAGAAAAAACGGACTGTAGGAGAAACGGGCTGAAGGCCCAACAGCACAAAGCCTAGGGCAATGCCCTAGGTTGGCAACAAGAAAAGCAACGCCCTGAAAGGGCAAAAGCATAAAAAAGGAAATAGCAATGAGCAAAATTGTAATTTTAGGAGCTGGCGAGAGCGGCGCAGGAGCTGCTGTGCTGGCAAAGAAGGAGGGATTTGAGGTATTCGTCTCTGACATGTCTAAGATCAAGGACAAATACAAGAAACTGATGGACGACCACGGTATCGAGTGGGAAGAGGGCCATCATACAGAAGAGAAGATTTTGGATGCTGACGAGGTCATCAAGAGTCCAGGTATTCCTAAGGAAGCACCTATGATTCAGAAGTTGATGGCTAAGGGCACTCACATCATCAGCGAGATTGAGTTTGCTGGCAGATATACCGATGCCAAGATGATTTGCATCACCGGTAGCAATGGCAAGACCACCACTACCTCCCTGATTTACCATATCATCAAGTCAGCTGGATATGATGTAGGCTTGGCTGGCAATATCGGCAAGAGTTTGGCACTGCAGGTGGCAGAGACACCACACAAGTATTATGTCATCGAGTTGAGTAGCTTCCAGCTCGACAACATGTACGACTTCCGTGCCAACGTAGCCATCCTGCTCAACATCACTCCAGACCATTTGGATCGCTATGAGTTTAAGATGCAGAACTATACCGATGCCAAGATGCGCATTACGCAGAACCAGACAGAGGAAGACAGCTTCATCTATTGGAACGACGACCCTATCGTAACCAAGGAAATCAAGAAGTACGACCTCAAGGCTCACCTCTGCCCATTCGCAGAGACCAAGGAAGAAGACACCGTTGGCTATATCGACAATGGCAAGTTCACCCTCACCTTCCCTACAGCATTCGAGATGCCACAGGAAGACATGAGCCTCAGCGGCAAGCATAACATCTATAATAGCTTGGCGGCAGCCTTGGCTTGCAACATCGTAGGCATCGACAAGGAGACCTTGCACAAGGGACTCAGTGACTTCCCTGGCGTGGAGCACCGTCTGGAGAAGGTGGGCAAGTTTGCAGGCGTATACTATGTCAATGACTCAAAGGCTACAAACGTAGACGCTTGCTGGTACGCCCTGGAGAGCATGAAGACTCCTACCATTCTCATCGTAGGTGGCAAGGACAAGGGCAACGACTACAACCAAATCAAGGACTTGGTCAAGCAGAAGTGCGTAGGCATCGTATACCTCGGAGCCGACAACAAGAAGTTGCACGACAACTTCGACGAGCTTGGCATCCCAGTACGCGACACCCACAGCATGAAGGATTGTGTGGCAGCCTGCCAGGAGTTGGCTAAGCCAGGCGACACCGTATTGCTAAGTCCATGTTGCGCTAGCTTCGACCTCTTCAAGAACATGGAGGACCGCGGCGAGCAGTTCAAGGCATTGGCTAGAGCCATCGGAGAATAGTTATCTTTATAAAAATAGAACAGTAACATGAATAACAAGACCTTAGGCAATATCTTCAAGGGGGACAAGGTGATCTGGATGGTCTTCTTTTTCCTCTGCATGATTAGCATCGTAGAGGTATACTCTGCCTCCAGTTCACTGTCATACAAGAGCGGAAACTACATGGCACCAGTCATTAGGCACATCGGACTCTTGGGCATGGGTCTGTTCTCCATGATATGTATGCTCAAGGTAAAATGCAAGTACTTCAAGATTGTGACTCCTTTCGTTTTGATTCCGTCCTTAGGACTGCTCATTTGGGTTCTGGTGGCGGGTCAATCCACGAATGGAGCCTCAAGATGGATTAACTTTATCGGCATCCAATTCCAGCCTTCAGAAATAGCCAAGGGAGCTGTGGTTTTGGCTGTGGCGCAAATCCTCAGTGCCATGCAAACCGATAATGGCGCAGACCGAAGAGCCTGCAAATATGTCTTAATGGCCTCAAGTGTCTTTATACTCCTCATCGGGCTAGAGAACCTATCCACGGCCATGCTCCTTAGTATTACCATCCTCTGCATGATGATTATAGGAAGGGTACCCATGAGGCAGGTCGGGAAATTGGTTGGTTCTGTGCTGATTGCCATCTTGCTGGCATTCGCCGGCATTATGATTGTGGGACAAGACCATGGAGACGAGGAAAGCAAGCCCGAGAACAGTCTGACCGAGAAAATAGACAAAGAAAAAGAGTCTCCCAATATGGCTCAGAAAATGTTCCATAGAGCAGACACTTGGAAAGCTCGTATCGACAAGTTCATGAATTCCAAACCAGTAGCACCTGAAGATGTAGACCTAGACAAGGACGCACAGGTAGCACATGCCAACATTGCCATTGCCTCATCCAACATTGTGGGAAAGGGACCAGGCAACTCAGTGGAACGAGACTTCCTGTCGCAAGCCTTCTCTGACTTCATCTACGCTATCATTATCGAGGAGATGGGCATTTGGGGAGCCATCTTCGTAGCACTACTTTACATCATTTTGCTGTTTAGGGCAGGTCGTATCGCCAACCGATGCGAGAACACATTCCCAGCATTTCTCTGTATGGGACTGGCTATCATGTTGGTTACACAAGCCCTCTTCAACATGGCAGTGGCAGTAGGTCTCGCACCAGTAACCGGACAGCCTCTCCCACTCATCAGTCGAGGAGGAACTTCCACCATCATCAACTGTCTCTACTTGGGCATCATCTTAAGCATCAGTAGAACTGCAAAGAAAAAAGATTTGCCTCAAAATGAAACAATTCTTGACAAAAAAGCGGTCGCATAAAAAAAGAGTATAATAAATTAGGTAAAAATTGCCATTAAATGGATTTTTTTGCTTACCTTTGCGTTGGATTTATTGACCCTTTGGGTTATAAACAAGAATGGATATGAATAAGGAATTAAGAATCATCATAAGTGGTGGTGGTACAGGCGGTCATATATTTCCCGCCGTATCCATCGCAAACGCCATCAAGGCAAAGCGCCCTGATGCCAAGATTTTGTTTGTTGGCGCACTCGGCAGAATGGAAATGCAGCGTGTGCCAGCTGCTGGTTATGAAATCAAAGGACTGCCTATCTGCGGCTTTGACCGAAAGCACTTGCTAAAGAACATTGCCGTGCTTTTCAAAATATGGAAAAGTCAGCACATGGCTAAGAACATCATCAAGAACTTCAAGCCAATGGCTGCCGTAGGTGTGGGTGGATATGCCAGCGGTCCAACGCTGAATGTATGTGCCAGCAAAGGCATCCCTTGCCTCATCCAAGAGCAGAACTCGTATGCAGGAGTAACCAACAAGTTGCTTGCAAAAAAGGCAGACAAGATTTGCGTAGCCTATGAGGGAATGGAGCGTTTCTTCCCTGCCGACAAGATTATCATGACCGGTAATCCTGTCCGTCAGAATGTACTTGACACCACCATCAGCAAAGAGGAGGCTCGCAAGCAGTTTGGGCTCGCCCCAGACAAGAAGACTATCTTGCTCGTGGGAGGCAGTCTAGGTGCAAGAACCATCAATGAAAGCGTGCTCCAACACCTCGATTTGGTTAAAGAGAGCGGCGTTCAGTTTATCTGGCAAACTGGCAAATACTACAACGCTGCCATCATGGAGAAGTTGAAAGGCAAGGTATTGCCAATGCTGAAGGTGACAGACTTCATCAGCGACATGGGAGCAGCCTATAAGGCTGCCGACTTGGTTATCAGCCGAGCAGGTGCCAGCAGTATCAGCGAGTTCTGCTTGATAGGCAAGCCTGTCATCCTCGTTCCTAGCCCTAATGTGGCAGAAGACCACCAGACCAAGAACGCCATGGCACTTGTAAACAAGGATGCCGCCATCTACGTAAAAGACATAGAGGCACCAGATGTCTTGCTAAAGAAAGCTATTGACACTGTGAAGGACGAAGCCAAGCTCCAGTCTCTCTGTGAGAACATTAAGAAATTAGGATTAAAGAATTCTGCCGACGTGATCGCCGACGAAGTCATAAAATTAGCAACAAAATAATGGAACTGAAAGATATTAAAGCCGTTTACTTCGTAGGTGCAGGCGGTATTGGCATGAGTGCCATTGCAAGATATTTTCTCAACAAGAAGTTGGTGGTAGCTGGTTACGACAAGACTCCATCCAACTTGACACGTGAACTGGAAAAAGAGGGCATGCTCATCCACTACGAGGAGAATACCGACCTAATTCCAAGGGCATGCAAGGATGCAAACTCCACCCTGGTAATTTTCACCCCTGCCATCCCTGCTGAGCACAAGGAGTTGATCTACTTCCATGAGAATGGATTCACCATCGAGAAGCGTGCACAGGTGTTGGGCACCTTGACCCGCACCCACAAAGGACTGTGCGTAGCCGGAACCCATGGCAAGACCACGACCTCTACCATGTGCGCTCACATCATGCACCAGAGCCACGTAGACTGCAATGCGTTTTTGGGAGGTATCTCCAAGAACTACGGCACCAACTATATCTTGTCCGACAAGAGTGACTACGTAGTTATCGAGGCAGATGAGTTCGACCGTAGTTTCCACTGGTTACGTCCTTGGATAAGTGTCATCACTGCCACAGACCCAGACCACCTGGACATTTATGGCACAAAGGAAGCCTATCTCGAAAGTTTCCGCCACTACACAGAATTGATACAGCCAGGGGGTGCCCTTATCATCCACAAGGATTTGGAGATGAAACAGCACGTACAGGATGGCGTCAAGATATACGAATACAGCCTCAACGAGGGTGACTTCCATGCTGAGAACATCAAGATAGACAATGGCGAGATAACATTCGACTTCATTTCGCCTATCGAGAATGTAACCAATGTAGAACTTGGCCAGCCAGTGCCAATCAACATCGAGAACGGTGTGGCAGCTATGGCTATGGCTCAGTTGAATGGTTGCACAGCCGAAGAATTGCGTAATGGCATGAAGACATACGAAGGCGTAGAGCGTCGCTTCGATTTCAAGATAAAGAACGACAAGCACGTATTTCTCTCCGATTATGCTCACCATCCAAAGGAAATCTACCAGAGTGCAAAGAGTATCAGAGAGCTATACAAGAATCGCAAGATTACTGCCATCTTCCAGCCACACCTCTACACTCGCACCCGTGATTTCTACAAGGATTTCGCCAACAGCTTGAGTCTGCTCGACGAGGTAATCCTTTGCGACATCTATCCAGCGCGTGAGCAACCAATCCCAGGAGTAACCTCCAAGCTTATCTACGACAACCTGAAGCCAGGAGTAGAGAAAAGCATGATTCATAAAGAAGATGTACTCAACTTGGTGAAGAGCCGCGACTTCGATGTACTCATCATATTGGGAGCTGGAGACTTGGACAATTACGTACCACAGATTACTCAGATTCTAGAAGGAAAAGAGAAATAAAGCATATATAAAGCAAGACTTTTCATGCATATCAATTGGAAGAAAACCATCATCATCACGTTGGATTTGGTCTTAGGCACCTACCTCGTGTTCGCTTTCACCAAGTTTAACAAACCTGATGAAAAGGGGATGTTATGCACCAAGGTCAACATCAATATACAAGACGAGATGACCAATGGTTTTCTAAATGCAAAGGAAATCAAAAAGCGACTGGAATACAAGAAACTCTATCCACTGGAGAAACCACTGCAAGATGTCAATGCCAGGAAGATAGAGGAAACCTTGAAGACCAGTCCCTTTGTGAAAACAGCAGAATGCTACAAGACACAAGACGGACTCGTAGACATCTACTTGACCCAACGCATGCCAATCGTGAGAATCAAGAGTATCAACAACGAGGACTACTATATTGACGACCATTATCAGATAATGCCCAACACCAACTACACGAGCGACATCATAATCGCCACTGGCAACATCAACAAATGGTATGCCCAGAAGTATATATCACTGTTGAGCAAAACTCTGATGACGAATGAGCTATGGAGGAACCAGATAGAACAGATTAACGTACTCCCCAACAGGGGCATCGAACTAGTTCCCCGAGTAGGCAACCACATTATATATATAGGTAACTTGCCTGAGAGCAACATCATCAGCAAGAGAGAAAAGGACATAGAGGAGTTTGTCAACAAGAAGATGAACAGATTGGAGAAATTCTACAAATATGGCCTTTCACAAGCAGGTTGGAACAAATACTCGTATATCAATATCGAGTTTGACAACCAAATCATTTGCACCAAGCATCATAACAGCTAATATAAAAATAGAAACAGAACAGATAATATATAACGACTATGCCAAAGGAATTTATTGTAGCAATCGAGCTAGGATCATCTAAGATGACAGGTATAGCAGGCCAAAAGAACCTGGACGGCAGCATCACCGTGCTTGCTACCGTACAGGAGAATGCGTCTTCTTGCATAAGAAAAGGTGTAATCTACAACATTGACAAGACAGGGCAATGCCTGACCAGCATTGTCAAGAAGTTGAAGAATGCGCTCAAGCAAGACATCACCCAGGTCTACGTTGGTGTGGGAGGCCGATCTATCAGAAGTCTTAAGAACGTTATCGTAAAAGATTTACCAGGAACCGCGATCATAACGCAGGACATGATCAACGAACTCATGGACATCAACCGCAACATGACCTATCCTGACCAAGAAATACTTGATGCCGCCACTCAAGAATACAAGATAGACAACCAATACCAGATTGACCCTGTAGGCATACAGTGCAATCATCTGGAGGGTATTTTCCTGAATATTCTTTGGCGCAAGAATTTCTATAACAACATCAACACTTGCTTTGAGAATGCCAACATCCCAATCGCCGAGATGTACTTGGCTCCATTGGCTATGGCAGATAGCGTGTTGACAGACTCTGAGAAAAGAGCAGGTTGTATGCTCGTTGACCTCGGTGCTGATACCACAACCGTATCCGTATATTATAAAGGTATATTGCGTCACCTATCAGTCATCCCTTTGGGTGGTAATAACATCACCAAGGATTTGACCTGCCTTCAAATTGAAGAAAGTGATGCTGAACGCATGAAATTAAAGTATGCCAAGGCATATACAGACATAAGCAACATCGACCCATCACTCAACTATCCAGTTGACAAGGATAGAATGGTGGAAAGCAAGAAATTCATCGAAATAGTAGAGGCTCGCATCGAGGAAATCGTAGAGAATGCGTGGTTCCAAGTTCCTGTGGAGTTCTCTGACAAATTGATGGGTGGCATTATCCTGACAGGCGGCGGCAGTAACATGCCTGAAATCGACAAGGTATTCAAAAACCATACCCACATCGACAAGGTACGCATTGCCAAGTTCGTAACACAAACCATCAACTCGAAGGATACAAAGATTACCAATCACAACGGAATGATGAACACCGTCTTAGGATTACTTGCCAAAGGAGACATGAACTGTGCAGGCAATGAGATTGGCAACGACCTTTTCGACAACGTGGATGGCAAAGCTACAGCTACCGACAGCAACCATAAGGCTCCAAGAAACCCTAATGAAACTGTTGGCACAGGGGTTGTGCTGACCCAAGCCGAGAAACAAAAGGCAGAGGAAGAGGCACGCCGCAAGAAAGAAGAGGAAGAAGAGGCAGCAAGAATCGCAGCTGCCGAGGAAGCAGCTCGACTTGCCAAGGAACGGAAGGAGAAGAGCCTCGTACATAAGTTTATGAGAGGTATCAAGAAATTTGTAAAAGACACCATCTCTGAGGAAGAATAAATCTTGCAACAACATTGATTGACTAACATTTAGAACATATAATTATGCTAGATAACGGAAACACTCCACATATTCTGGACTTTGGAGAGCCAGAGAAGGAAAACAGCATCATCAAGGTGATCGGTGTGGGTGGAGGCGGCGGCAACGCTGTCAACCACATGTACAGAGAGGGAATCCATGATGTAAGCTTCGTATTGTGTAACACTGACAACCAAGCACTCAACGATTCTCCAGTCCCAGTCCATCTACAGCTGGGCAAAGAAGGATTGGGGGCAGGCAACAAACCAGCCAAGGCTCGCCAGGCTGCCGAGGAAACCATTGACGAGATTAAGAACATGCTTAACGACGGTACCAAGATGGCATTCATCACAGCAGGAATGGGTGGTGGCACGGGTACTGGTGCCGCCCCTGTCATAGCCAGAGTGAGCAAGGAACTGGGCATCCTTACCGTAGGCATTGTCACTATTCCATTTAAGTTTGAGGGACCTAAGAAGATTGACCAAGCTTTAGATGGAGTTGAAGAGATGTCAAAGCACGTTGATGCCTTGTTGGTCATCAACAATGAGCGCCTTCGTCAGATTTATCCAGACCTCGCTGTGTTAGATGCCTTTGGAAAAGCTGATGACACATTAAGCGTGGCTGCTAAAAGTATCGCCGAGATTATAACCGTTCATGGCTTGATCAACCTCGACTTCAATGATGTGAAAACCGTACTGAAGGATGGTGGCGTAGCCATCATGAGCACTGGCTATGGCGAGGGAGAAGGTCGTGTCAAGAAGGCTATTGAAGATGCACTCAACTCACCTTTGCTCAACGACAACGATGTATTCCACTCCAAGAAGATCTTGTTGAGCATAGCTTTCGCCAGCGAGAAAAAGGACAACCCAGGCTTGACCATGGACGAGATGAACGATGTCAACGACTTCATGGAAAAATTTGGAGATGACTTTGAACTGAAATGGGGTTTGGCCATCGACCCAGAATTGGGAAGCCGAGTAAAGGTTACCGTATTGGCTACCGGATTTGGTCTCGAAGATGTGGAAGGCATGAACCGCCATCACCTGAAGAAGCATACTGAGGAAGAAGCTCGCCAACTCGCAGAGCAAGAGGAGGCTAGAGCTGAACGCCAAAATCGTCGTGAGCGTTACTATGGCTCGGATGGCAATTCTACCCAATACAAGCGTCACCCTCATATCTTCTTGTTCAGACCAGAAGACTTAGACAATGAGGATGTCATCCTCCAGGTAGAGAACACTCCAACCTATCGTCGCACAAGACAGACACTGGAAGACATCCGCAAATTGGCTACAGGAGATGCTGGAACCGAAGAAGACAAAAAGAAGGACGAAAGTGATTCAGTCCAAGGAGTTATTAGCTTTGCATAAAGCCGACAAAAACTGGAGTTTCTCCGCAAAGAGCAGAACCTAGCGGCGCAAGTCACTAAACAAAAAGCTCCTTTAGAATCGGAAAACTTTTCATTTCCGGAAATCCTGGAACATGAATCTTAAAATATTCCAATATCACCTCTACACATCTGTTTCTATCAAGACGAGACATTGTGTAGAGGTGCATTGT
This sequence comes from Lachnospiraceae bacterium, assembly GCA_963604545.1. GTDB lineage: Bacteria > Bacteroidota > Bacteroidia > Bacteroidales > Bacteroidaceae > Prevotella. The sequence goes on from CAVCRI010000004.1 coordinate 34,299, forward strand.
TTCATAATTCAAGCGAAGTAAGCCCAACATCCGTAAAGAGTCTTCCTTGCCCAAATAATGAGCATGTGTTGGAACATAAGGCACGAAGCAACCATCTTCCAAGTCAAAGTAGTCACCTTGTTCACCATTCTCCAAGTTCGGAAAGAATCCCAAGAAGAAACTAAGACGAACCATAAAGACAATATGGAAGTTAGAATAATTGCACTTGGCATCGTCTAACCATAAAATACTGTCTTCGATAAATTTGTAGAGAGGCAAGTTGGTCTGTTCATTCTTGGTAACGGAAGCCAACAATTCGGAGATGAACAGGGATAACGCCAGCTTGATCGGCGAAAAAGGTAAGTCTACAAATGGAACAGCAAGGGATGCTTCCTTCAACTTCTGCAACCCAGGTTTTGGTCGATAGTCAAACTCCAAGTTCAACAAAGACAGAGGTTGAAACAACTGGCGCTTGTTCTTCGACTTGACAGACTTGGGAATACGAAGGATAAAAGAAAGTCTACCCAACTCTTCTGTGAAGAAATCCACAATAAGTTGAGCTTCACCATACTTCGTGGTTTGCAGCACAATAGCCCTGGTTTTAATGTTCATATCACGCATTTTTATTGAAATCTAAGGCAAAATTACAAAAAAACGTTGATTTAGAGAAAATTTTCAGCTAAAAATTTGCGAGATTCAAATAAAAGTAGTAACTTTGCACCCGCAAAACAGCAATGGTCCCTTCGTCTATCGGTTAGGACGAGAGATTTTCATTCTCTAAAGAGCAGTTCGACTCTGCTAGGGACTACAAACATTTACAAGAAATAAAAATAATAACATAAAGATGGCAAATCACAAATCATCAATCAAGAGAATCCGTCAGGACAAGAAGAAGGCTTTGCACAACAAGTATTATGCAAAGACTATGCGCAATGCCGTTCGTAAGTTGCGCAACATGTCTGACAAGGAAGAGGCTGCAAAGCTCTATCCTACAGTACAGAAGCTTTTAGACAAGTTGGCTAAGATCAACGTTATCCACGACAACAAGGCTGCAAACTTGAAGTCTGGTCTTACAAAGCACATCGCTAAGTTGGGCTAATCTTTGGGTCTAAGCAACAGAAATAAGCAAGGCTGCAATCCCTCTTGGTGGATAGCAGCCTTGTTCTTTATACCCATTTTTCACGACTTTAGTCACGCACACAGCCTTCATTCCGCTCAACTTTCTCCTTCCCTATCAGAATTCTTCCTTTTTCGCTACTTTTTGGAGTTTTTTCACAACGAAAAGTATCTGTTTCTCAGCTTTTTTTAGTATCTTTGCACGGAAATAATACAAAACTAGAAATGGCAGAAAATCAAAACAACACAAATAATTATTCTGCGAGCAATATTCAAGTCCTAGAAGGCTTGGAAGCTGTCCGCAAGCGTCCGGCAATGTACATTGGAGACATTTCGGAAAAAGGTCTTCACCACTTGGTAAACGAGACCGTAGACAACTCTATCGACGAGGCTATGGCTGGTTATTGCACCGAGATTGAAGTAACGATCAACCCAGACAACTCTATCACCGTAGAAGATAATGGTCGTGGTATTCCAGTTGACATGCACGAGAAACTCCACAAGTCTGCTCTCGAAGTCGTTATGACCGTGCTCCATGCCGGTGGTAAGTTCGACAAGGGCTCCTATAAGGTCTCCGGCGGTTTGCATGGTGTGGGTGTAAGTTGTGTGAACGCACTCTCTACCCACATGAAGTCACAGGTTTTCCGTGACGGCAAGATTTACCAGCAGGAGTATGAGAAAGGAAAGCCACTCTACCCTGTAAAGGTAGTGGGTGAAACCACCAAGCGTGGTACTCGCCAGCAGTTCTGGCCAGACCCAACCATCTTCACACATACCGTTTACAAGTGGGACATCATCGCTAGCCGTATGCGAGAGTTGGCATTCCTCAACGCAGGCATCAAGATTACCTTGACTGACCTTCGCCCAGACGAGGAAGGCAAGACCAAGCAGGAAGTGTTCCATGCCAAGGATGGACTGAAGGAATTTGTGCGCTACGTAGACCGTCACCGTACTCACCTCTTCGATGATGTTATCTATCTGAAGACAGAGAAGCAAGGCATCCCTATCGAGATTGCCATCATGTATAATACAGACTATACTGAGAACATCCACTCATACGTCAACAACATCAACACCATCGAGGGTGGTACCCACTTGACAGGTTTCCGCATGGCGTTGACCCGCACCTTGAAGGCATACGCTGAGAACGACCCACAAATCTCCAAACAGATTGAGAAGGCCAAGGTAGAGATTGCACCAGAAGACTTCCGTGAGGGTCTCACCGCAGTTATCTCCATCAAGGTAGCAGAGCCTCAGTTTGAGGGACAGACCAAGACCAAGCTGGGTAACAGTGAGGTACAAGGTGCCGTCCAGCAGGCTGTCAATGAGGCTTTGGCAGACTATTTGGAGGAGCATCCAGACGAGGCAAAACGCATCTGCGAGAAGGTTGTCTTGGCTGCTACCGCTCGTATCGCAGCCCGCAAAGCTCGTGAGAGCGTACAGCGCAAGAACTTTATGACTGGTGGTGGCTTACCAGGCAAACTTGCCGACTGCTCCATCAAGGATCCTAAGGAATGCGAGATTTTCCTCGTCGAGGGTGATTCAGCAGGTGGTTCTGCCAAGCAGGGCCGTGACCGTTTCCATCAGGCCATCCTCCCATTGCGTGGTAAGATTCTGAACGTGGAGAAGGTTCAGTGGCACAAGGTATTCGAGGCTGAGTCTGTCATGAACATCATCCAGAGTATCGGCGTACGCTTTGGCGTAGACGGTGAGGACAGCAAGGAGGCAAACACTGAGAAGTTGCGTTACGACAAGATTATCATCATGACCGATGCCGATGTCGATGGTTCACACATCGACACACTTATCATGACACTCTTCTATCGCTTCATGCCAAAGGTTATCGAGGAGGGACACCTCTACATCGCAACCCCACCACTCTATAAGTGTTCGTTCAAGAATAAGGTAAGCGAGTACTGCTACACAGAGCAGCAGCGCCAGGCATTCCTCGACAAGTATGGTGATGGACAGGAAGATAAGAACATCCACACTCAGCGATACAAAGGTTTGGGCGAGATGAACCCAGAGCAGCTTTGGGAGACCACCATGGACCCTTCCACCCGCTTACTCAAGCAGGTTACCATCGAAAATGCAGCTCAGGCAGACGAGATTTTCTCTATGCTGATGGGCGACGATGTGGAGCCACGCCGCGAGTTCATTGAGCAGAACGCCACATACGCCAATATTGACGCATAAAGCAAATTCTACATATCATGGGGTGGACTCTATCGTGGGTCTACCCCATTTTCAATTGAAGGGATTATGCAAATGAGCGCAATGAAAGCGAAACTATGACAAGACTCCTATAGTAAACAGAAAGGAAATCAAACAACTAACAACCTCATTATATGAAACAACAACTAGCCATCACACTGATGCTCACACTGACGAGCATTGGAAACAGCCAGGCCGCCAACTTGCCATACAAACTATGGTACAACAAGCCTGCCTATGCTTTCGAGGAATCATTGCCTATCGGTAACGGCAAACTGGGAGCACTCATCTACGGAGGAACACAAAACGACTCCATCCAATTGAACGACCTCACATTGTGGACAGGCATTCCCGTTAACCCAAACGAGGGAGGTGACTCCTACAAATGGATACCCAAGATAAGGGAAGCCCTCTTCAAGGAAGACTACAAGACTGCCGACTCGCTACAGCACTATGTACAAGGTCACAACTCGGAGTATTACCAGCCACTGGGCATGATTAACATCAAGGATCTCAACCCTGGCAATGCTACCAACTACTATCGAGAGTTGAGTCTCAACAACTCCATAGCCACAACCCGATACCAACGCAACGGCATCAACTATAGTAAGGAGTATTTTGCCTCTCATCCCGACAAGATGATTGCCATCAAGCTCAGTGCCTCACAAAAGGGAGCCATCAATAGCGACATATCCCTCACCTCACTCATTCCACACCAGGTGAAGGCTTCGCAACAGCAACTCACCATGACTGGGCATGTTTTAGGCGATGAAGAAAACAGCACCCATTATTGCGCCATTCTACAGGTAAAGAACACCGATGGAGAAGTATGGGCAAGCGACTCTACGATACATCTGAAAGGAGTAACCGAGGCCTTCATCTACCTCATCAACGAGAGCAGCTACAACGGATTCGACAAGCATCCTGTCAAGGAAGGAGCCCCTTATATCGACAAGGTAACCGACGAGGCATGGCATCTCGTCAACTACTCTTATGACGAGTTCCGACAGCGACATATCTCTGATTATCAGAGCCTTTTCAACAGGGTAAGCCTCAACTTGAAAGATGCAAGATATGACAACAACCGTCCTACAGACGAGCAGTTGTTTGCCTACAGCGAGAAACAGGAGCACAACCCTTACTTGGAAACACTCTATTTCCAATATGGCAGATACCTGCTCATCAGCAGCAGTAGGACACCAGGCATACCAGCCAACCTGCAAGGACTATGGGCACCAGCCCTCCGTTCCCCATGGCGTGGCAACTATACCATCAACATCAACTTGGAAGAGAACTACTGGCCGGCAGAAACAACCAATCTGCCGGAGCTCGTAGCTCCGGTAGATGGATTAGTAAAAGGCATGTCGGTGACAGGTCGCCACAATGCACAGCACTTCTATGGCATCAACAAAGGCTGGTGCTCCGGTCACAACACCGATGCTTGGGCAATGACCAACCCTGTGGGAACTGGTAATGAGAGTCCTCAGTGGAGCAACTGGGCAATGGGAGGAGCATGGCTCGTAGAAACCCTTTGGGACCATTACGACTTTACTCGCGACTTGGATTACCTCCGCCACACAGCCTACCCACTGATGAAGGGAGCTACAGACTTTCTCTTGGAGTGGCTCATTCCTAATCCACACAATCCCAACGAGTTGATAACGGCACCTTGCACCTCTCCAGAAGCTGACTACATCACCGACAAGGGGTATCGTGGCAGTAGTTTTTATGGTGGAACAGCCGACCTCGCCATCATTCGAGAGCTTTTCAAGAATACCATCAAGGGGGCCAAGGCGCTGGGTATTGATGCCGACTATCAGGAACGACTACAAAATGCCCTCGACCGTTTACGCCCTTATCACATTGGCAAGCGAGGCAACTTGATGGAGTGGTATCACGACTGGGACGACCAAGACTGGCACCACCGCCACCAATCACATTTGTTGGGGCTCTATCCTTTTCACCAAATTTCCGTAACCAAGACACCAGACTTGGCGGCAGCAGCCACAAAAACTCTGGAGATCAAAGGTGACAAATCTACAGGTTGGAGCACAGGATGGCGCATCAATCTATGGGCTAGGCTACATCGTGCCGACAAGGCATATCAGATATTCCGCAACTTGCTAACCTATGTGAGCCCAGACATCTACAAGGACAAGCAGCACCACTCGGGTGGCACTTACCCGAACCTTTTCGATGCCCACCCTCCATTCCAAATAGATGGAAACTTCGGTGGAACAGCTGGTGTCTGCGAGATGCTGATGCAGAGCGATGGCGAGACTATCGACTTACTGCCTGCCCTGCCAACACAATGGCCTTCGGGAGAAATCAAGGGCATCAAGGCACGCGGAAACTACGAGATTGCGATTGCTTGGAAAAACGGGAAGGTGACCAAGGCAAGCATCACCAGCAAAAACGCTGGCCGACAGACCATCAACTACAATGGTAAGCAGCGCATTCTCGACTTCAAGCAAGGAGAAACAAAGACTATAAAATAAAAACTTACAAACAAGGTAAAACTGATTATCGAAGGATAAGCGACATACATGAGATTTACAATAACATTTATATTATCAATTCTTTGGGTTCTGAGCTCCTACAGCCAGGAGTTCGGTACCCATTGGATTTCATATCCTCTCCCCAACGACTCGGCAGAGGTATGGTTTAGGAAAAGCTATATTATCCACCATCAATCCATCCAGGCGTTTGCAAACATCGCAAGCACTGGCTACTATCGCCTATACATCAACGAAAGAAATGTGACAGGTAGCTTACTGTTTGAAGGAATAAAGGATGGCGTATTGCAAAGCCGCACCTTCGATGTCACTCGATACCTGAAAAATGGCGAGAATATCATCGCCGTATGGTATGCCCCTAGACAAGGCGAGCCAAGCCATGGCAAGCAGCTATCCTTGGAGTTTTATGGATGGGACCAAGACAGCACTGCTTTCCATTATCAGACCGATGGCACCTGGCTAGTACGCCAGCTGCAGGGTTGCAGCAATGGAGAAGACGAAATCTTCGATGGCAGAACCAATATCTTGGCGTGGAAATCAGATGAATACAGGCCTTACGGATGGGTGCATCCTACAGGAAGTTACGAACCGATAACGATACCCGATTCCTCCACTATGAATAAGGAGAAATCACTAGATAAACGCCTAGCAATGGAGGGATACCCAGTAATAAAGGCAGAAAACAAGCTGTATAAGGTTTTGCAACCAGTAGCCACTTACACCGATTCACTAGGTTATAACATCGACTTCGGCCGTCCATTTCATGGCAGCATCCGCCTTACATTGCGCAATGCCAAGAAAGGAGACCATATCTATATCAATGGATACAGATATACTTGCAACGGCGAGCTGGATGAGCAAGCCTTTTTCCGCTTCAAATTCCAAGACCAGCGCATCTACACCCTTACGTGGAGCGATAGGTTCAGACGAAGCGACATCGTAAATATTGAGGGATTAGAGATTTCGGATTAATCGGAAAGTACTTGCTCTGCGACTTCGCAAAGCTCATTATACCATTCTTGTCCAAACTTCTCTACCAACGGACCTTCCAAGAACTTATATACAGGAAGATTCAGATCCTCACCTTTCTTGATGGCATCCTTGCAAATTCTCCATTTGTTATAGTTGATGCCAT
>CAVCRI010000005.1:0-39882 GCA_963604545.1 Lachnospiraceae bacterium
AGGAGCACTACACCTAGCGCACCTGACAACATAAGTTTATTGAGATTCATACTTTTGGTATTTAAATTTGCAACTTAAAAAGTTAGGAGTTAAGTTGGGAATTTTTTCCTATTCTATCTTCTCCAGATAACATTTGGGGATATAAGCCGTGGCAACGGCACAGATGCCCTCGACAGTAACCACCAAGCGGTGGTCGCCATCTATACGCTTGATCTCGCCCTCCAGGCCCTCGAACTTGCCACCGGTGACACGCACCCTCACTCCCTTCTTCATCCAGAAGGCATCGTCCTCGAAGATGTCAAGGTCATCGTCGGCATACTGGGTCGCCTTGATGAACATCTCCATCTGCCTGAGCGGAATGGCTATCGGACAATAGCCCTTCTCCGTCTGGTGGCGATACAGGCGAGCCTTGCCAGGGAGGCTTTCCTCCAGGCACTCCGCCTGAGTCACACTGGAACGCATGAAGAAAAGCGACGGGATGAAAGGACGCTCAAAGACGACCTCCTTGCCACGGTTGTTGGTGTAGGTTTCCTTCACGAAAGGCGCATAGTACTCCATTACCCCCCCCCTTAATTGCGTCTGGAAAATGGGGCATTGGCTCATTGAGTCCCTTCAACACATTATTATATGTATTGAAGAGGTCACGACACTGCGCCACCTTGTTCATGAAGACACGCATGGCATACCATGATGTCTCTTCCGTCTTGTCTGTCATTGGAAAATACATTATTAGAAAAGTATATAATCTCTCTTCCCCCTCCCCCTGTTCCCCAAAGGAACCTGACGAGCGGCAAGGAGACCGGACAGTCTACACATGGATGCGAAAAAGGCATCCGTATGCCTCTGCTACAGGAGCAACCCTGGACCCCAGGCGATGCTTAATCCCAATCCCATTTGGACCATACACCCCAAGAGTGTATCCCCAAACACGGTGCAAAGTTAATGAAAAACTAAAAGATGGCAAAAAATATTATGGTAAGAATTGTTAAATGGGGGGGGTAAATGAGCAAGAAATTAGAAGTTAAGGGACAATGCTAGAAGGCTATTGTCCCTTAACCACTATCATTAACCACTACGATTAACTACTACAATTGCTTCAAATACTCGGCACACATCTCGGCGCATCGCTCGCCATCCACGCCTGCCGACACGATGCCACCTGCATAGCCGGCACCCTCTCCACATGGGAAGAGCCCCTGGATGCGGATGTGCTGGAGGGTTTCACGGTCACGGACGATGCGGACTGGGGATGAGGTGCGGGTCTCCATCGCTATCAGCGCAGCCTCGTTGGTGAGGAATCCGTGGGCATTCTTGCCGAAGGTCTTGAAGCCTTCCTGCAAACGCTTCGCCACGAAAGGAGGCATCCAAAAATGCAATGGACTGCTGATAAGGCCTGGGGCATAACTGCTCTTAGGCAGGTCGTAGCTCAGGCGATTGTTCACGAAGTCTGCCATACGCTGCGATGGGGCGGTCTGCCTCATGTTGCCCTGCTGCCAGCATTGCTTCTCCACAATCTGCTGGAAGTACATCATTTGGAGTGAAGAGTGAGGAGCGAAGAGTGAAGAATTCTCTTGTCCTCTCGTTTCTATTTCCTCCAACATCGAATGATGATCCTTCACAAATTCCTCCACATCCTCAGGATGGGTCTCCACCACCATGCCCGAGTTGCTCCACGCCGTGCCACGGTTGCTAGGACTCATGCCGTTGACCACGAGCTGCTCAGGACCTGTGGCAGCAGGAATGACGAAACCGCCTGGGCACATGCAGAAGCTATACACACCCCTGCCATCCACCTGGGTAACGAAACTATATTCGGCGGCAGGCAGGTACTTGCCCCTACCCTGCTTGTTGTGGTACTGTATCTGGTCGATGAGCTGGGAAGGATGCTCCAGTCTCACGCCCACGGCGATGCCCTTCGCCTCGATGTCGATCTTGGCGGAGGCGAGATAGCGGTATACATCGCGGGCACTATGACCTGTGGCAAGGATGACAGGTCCTCGATAGGTCTCCTCGGCACCCGTCACCATATTGATAGCCTCCACACCGATGACACGGTCGGCAGAGGATGCATCTGGAGCGGTAGCCTTGGCATCACTCTCCAGGACGAGCCGGGTCATCTTGGTCTGGAAATGTACCTCGCCACCACACTTGAGGATGGTGTTGCGCATGTTCTCGATGACACGAGGCAACTTGTCGGTACCGATATGCGGATGGGCATCGGCTAGGATGTTGGTGTTGGCTCCATGCTGGCAGAACACGTTGAGTATCTTGTCCACGCTGCCACGCTTCTTGCTGCGGGTATAGAGCTTGCCGTCGCTGTAGGCACCGGCACCGCCCTCACCAAAGCAGTAGTTGCTCTCGCCGTCCACCTTCTGGGTCTTGGTGATGTTGGAGAGGTCCTTCTTGCGCTCACGCACATCCTTGCCTCGTTCGAGAACCACCGGGCGATAGCCTAGTTCGATGAGGCGCAGGGAGGCGAAGAGTCCGCCAGGCCCCTCACCCACCACGATGACACGTGGGCGACCGCTCACGTCGGGATATTCGGTATGAACGTACTGGTCGTCTTGCGGAAACTCGTTGATGTAGGCACGCACCTTCAGATTCACAAAAATGGTGCGCTGGCGTGCGTCGATGCTTCGCTTGAGCACACGCACCTGATTGAGGGTTCTCACGTCGAGTCCCTTCTCCTTGGAGAGGTATCGCTTGATGCCCTCCTCGCTGGCTGCCTGTTCGGGCAGAATTCTTATCTGGTATTCCTGTATCATAAATCCATTTCTTTTAAGACTTCGAGCGTATTGAGGTCATACATCTTGAAGTGTCCGTCTTCGAGCGTGGCGAAGGTTGGCACGTTGCCACCCTTCGGGAAGGTGATGCTACCAGTGTTAATGACGGCTCTGCCCGCCTCGTTGCGAGAGAGTTCCCAGAGATGGCTATGGCCATAGATGATTGCCTCGTATGGTCCCTCTGGCATATTGTCCTTGTGGTAGATATGTCCGTGGGTTAGGAGGTATCGCTTGCCGTTATCCACCAAGAGAGCGTAGGTCTCCATGATAGGGAAGTCGAGCAGCATCTGGTCTACCTCGGCATCGCAATTGCCTCTGACGGCTATGATTTTGTCGGCGAGGTTGTTGAGTCGCTCCACGATGCCCTTGGGGTCGATGCCCTCAGGGATGCGGTTGCGGGGACCATAGTTGATGATGTCGCCCATGATGCACATCATATCACAATGTTCGGTCTCGAAGAAGTCGAGCACTTTCTCCAGGGCTGGCAAGCAGCCGTGGATATCAGAGAATAATAAATATTTCATTAGCTATCAATTCTTTTTATTCTGCTGCAAAAGTAAGCAAATTATCCGATACCTCCAAACTTTTCTTGTATAAATTAGGCAGAAAGTATTATATATAATAAGGTGTATGAGGCTGTAGCAGGAAACTCATACCACAAATTAAGTATTTTACACTACAAAATGCTACTTTTTTCGGAGATTTTCTTGGCAGTTTGGCAGAATATTCGTACTTTTGCCCTCAAGTTCTGCCACAGCCCCGGTCGTATCGGGGGTGGCATTACAATACCCAAATAATTCAATAACATATGAAAGTATTAAAATTCGGCGGAACATCTGTTGGTTCCGTAAAAAGCATCCTCAGCTTAAAGCGTATCGTAGAAAATGAGGCCAAGAAACAGAGTGTAGTGGTTGTGGTGAGCGCACTTGGCGGTATCACCGACAAACTCTTGCAAACCTCCCAGCTTGCCCTCAAGGGTGATGAACAGTGGAGAGTCGAATTCGACGCCATGGTTGATCGCCACCACAAGATGATAGACACCATCATCACAGACACCACAGACAGAGAAAACTTATTCAAGTCGGTCGATGCCCTCTTCGAGCAGTTGAAGAGCATCTACTTCGGTGTGTACCTCATCCACGACCTCAGCGAGAAGACCCAGGATGCCATCGTGAGCTATGGCGAGAGACTCAGCTCCAAGATAGTTGCCACGCTGATACGTGGTGCCAAGTGGTTTGACTCGCGCGACTTCATCAAGACGGAGCGCCTGAACGGAAAGGGCAAGCACACCCTGGACAGCGAGCTGACCAACAAGTTGGTGAAGGATGCCTTCTCAGACTTACCTCGCATCTCTCTCGTACCGGGTTTCATCAGCCGCGACAAGAACACCGACCGCACCACCAACCTGGGCCGTGGCGGTAGCGACTATACGGCTGCCATCATCGCTGCGGCACTCGATGCCGAGGTGCTCGAAATCTGGACCGACGTGGACGGATTTATGACTGCCGACCCACGTGTTATCAAGTCAGCCTATACCATCAACGAACTGAGTTACATTGAGGCGATGGAGCTTTGCAATTTTGGTGCAAAGGTCATCTACCCTCCTACCATCTACCCAGTTTGTGTCAAGAATATCCCTATCAAGGTAAAGAATACCTTCAACCCCGATGCCCCAGGCACCATCATCAAGAACAAGATAGATGGCGACTCCAAGCCTATCAAGGGTATCAGTTCCATCAACGGCACAGCCCTCATCACCGTTACCGGCCTCTCCATGGTGGGCGTGATAGGCGTGAACCGCCGTATCTTCACCGCCCTTGCCAACGAAGGCATCTCCGTGTTCATGGTATCACAGGCATCCTCAGAGAACTCCACTTCCATCGGTGTGCGTGAGCAGGATGTGGAAGAGGCAGTCAACGTGCTGAACCACGAGTTCCGCAACGAGATAGCCGACGGAGCCATGTTCCCCATGCACGCCGAGACAGGACTTGCCACCATCGCCATCGTGGGCGAGAACATGAAGCATGCCGCTGGTATCGCCGGCAAGCTCTTTGGCACACTGGGCCGTAGCGGCATCTCGGTCATCGCTTGCGCACAGGGTGCATCAGAGACCAACATCTCTTTCGTCGTCAAGAGCGACTACTTGAGAAAATCGCTCAACGTGTTGCACGACAGCTTCTTCCTCTCAGAATACAAGGTGCTCAACCTCTTCATCTGCGGCGTGGGTACCGTGGGCGGCAAGCTCATCGAGCAAATCAAGAACCAGTATGCCGACCTCATGGAGCGAAGCAAGCTGAAACTCAACGTGGTGGGCATCGCCTCCTCGAAGAACGCCATCTTCAACCGTGACGGCCTCGACCTGGAGAACTACCGTGAGGAGCTGAAGGCATCAGAGCCTAGCACTCCAGAAGTATTGCGCGACTCCATCCTGGCCATGAACATCTTCAACAGCGTGTTCGTGGACTGTACCGCCAGCAAGGAGGTGGCAGCCCTCTACCAGAGCCTCCTGGAGCACAACGTGAGCATCATCGCAGCCAACAAGATAGCTGCTTCCAGCGAATATGAGAACTACGAGAAACTGAAGAAGACCGCCATACAGCGTGGCGTGGTATTCCGCTTCGAGACCAATGTGGGCGCTGGTCTGCCTATCATCGGCACCATCAACGACCTGCGCAACTCGGGTGACAAAATCCTTAAGATTGAGGCAGTTCTATCGGGTACGCTCAACTTTATCTTCAATGCCATCTCGGGCGTAGTACCATTCTCAGAGACCGTGCGTCTCGCCAAGGAGAAGGGCTATAGCGAGCCAGACCCACGCATCGACCTGAGCGGCATGGACGTGGTAAGAAAGCTCGTCATCCTCTCTCGCGAGGCTGGCTACAGAGTGGAGCAGGAAGATGTGAAGAAGAACCTGTTTGTACCTGACGCTTTCTTCAAGGGCAGCCTGGAAGACTTCTGGAAGAAATTGCCTGAGCTCGACGCAGACTTCGAGGCTAAGCGCAAGGCACTCGACGTGGAGCACAAGCGTTGGCGCTTCGTTGCCAAGCTCGAGAACGGCGAGACCAGCGTGGGCTTGCAGGCAGTGGGTCCAGAGCACCCATTCTACAACCTGGAGGGAAGCAACAACATCGTGATGCTCACCACCGAGCGCTACAAGGAATATCCTATGATGATACAGGGATATGGTGCCGGTGCCAGCGTGACGGCTGCCGGTGTCTTCGCCAACATCATGAGTATCGCAAACATCTAATCAACATAAAAGGAAAGGATAACTATGAAGCATATCGTAATACTTGGCGACGGAATGGCCGACCACCCAGTGGAAAGACTGGGTGGCAAGACCCTCCTGCAATACGCCAACAAGCCATATATGGACATGCTTGCCAAGAAAGGCAAGACAGGAAGACTCGTAACCGTGCCTGATGGTTTCCACCCAGGATCGGAGGTGGCAAACAGCTCCATCATGGGCTACGACCAGAACGAGGTATACGAGGGACGCGGCCCACTGGAGGCTGCCAGCATCGGATATGAGCTGAAGCCTACCGACCTCGCCCTGCGCTGCAACATCATCAATGTGCAGGACGGCAAGATCATCACCCACAACGGTGGCAACCTGGAGACGGAGGACGCCGACGTGCTCATCAAGTACCTCAACGAGACCCTGGGCAAGAAATACCCTGAGGTGGAATTCGTGACGGGCATCCAGTACCGACATCTCCTGGTGGTACACCATGGCAACAAGAACATCGACTGCGCACCACCCCACGACCATCCTAACGAGGAGTGGCACAAGCTCTTGGTAAAGCCTATCCTGCCTGAGGGTGCTCCTGTCGAGGGGCATATCACAGCCTACGACACCGCCGAGCTGCTGAACCAACTCATTGTAGAGAGCCAGGAGCTGCTGGAGAACCATCCGTTCAACAAGGCACGCAAGGAGCGTGGCGATCGCATGGCAAACCTCATCTGGCCTTGGGGCGGTGGCTATCGCCCACACATGCTCACCCTCTCGCAGATGTATCCTCAGATCAAGAAGGGCTCAGTCATCTCTGCCGTAGACCTCATCCGTGGCATCGGTCATTACGCTGGACTGAGAAACATCATCGTGGAGGGTGCCACAGGTCTTGCCAACACCAACTATGAGGGCAAGGCAGCAGCTGCCATCCAGGCACTAAAGGATGGCGACGACTTCGTATACGTTCACGTGGAGGCGAGCGACGAGGCGGGTCACGACGGCGACTTGGAACTGAAGCTCAAGACCATCGAGAACCTCGACAGCCGCTTGATCAAGCCTATCTTCGACGAGGTAAGCACCTGGGACGAGCCAGTTTGCATCGCCGTATTGCCAGACCATCCTACCCCTGTGGAGATTCGCACCCACGTGAAGGAGCCTGTGCCTTTCCTCATCTATTATCCTGGCATCGAGGCAGATGATGTGGACAAGTACGACGAGGTGAGCTGCGTACGTGGTAGCTACGGACTCATCCAGCTGCAAGACTTCATGAATACATTCATGGGAATCAATGAAGTGGTTAGTTCAATTTAACACTTAACACTTAACACTTAACATTCAAAGCAAAATGAAATACTATTCAACAAATAAGAAAGCACCTATCGCCGACCTTCACAAGGCGGTAGTCAAGGGTTTGGCAGAAGACCGTGGTCTCTATATGCCTGAAATCATCAAGAAGTTGCCTCAGGACTTCTTCGACAATATAGAAAAGCTCTCCTTCCAGGAGATTGCCTACAAGGTAGCTGATGCCTTCTTTGGCGAGGATGTGGACGCAGACTCACTGAAGAAGATTGTATATGAGACATTGGCTTTCGACTGCCCAGTGGTCGAGGTAGAGCCTAACATCTACTCGCTGGAGCTGTTCCATGGTCCTACCCTCGCCTTCAAGGATGTGGGCGCCCGCTTCATGGCTCGCCTCTTGCAGTACTTCGTGCGCCAGGAGGGCAAGGAGGAAGTGAACGTGCTGGTGGCTACATCGGGCGATACCGGTAGTGCCGTTGCCAACGGATTCCTCGGCGTGGACGGCATCCACGTATACGTGCTCTACCCTAAGGGAAAGGTGAGCAAGATTCAGGAGAGCCAGTTCACTACCCTCGGAAAGAACATCACCGCCCTGGAGGTGGATGGCGTGTTCGACGACTGCCAGGCACTGGTAAAGTCAGCCTTCATGGACGAGGAGCTCAACAAGCACATGAAGCTCACATCAGCCAACAGTATCAACGTGGCTCGCTTCCTGCCTCAGGCATTCTATTACTTCAATGCCTACGCTCGCATGAAGGAGAAGGGATTGGCAGACAAGCTCGTCATCTGCGTGCCTAGCGGCAACTTCGGCAACATCACGGCAGGTCTCTTCGGCCACGAGATGGGATTGCCTATCCACCGCTTCATCGCAGCCAACAACGCCAACGACATCTTCTACGAGTATCTGCAGACTGGCAAGTACAACCCACAGCCTAGCAAGCAGACCATCGCCAACGCCATGGATGTAGGCGACCCAAGTAACTTCGCCCGCATCTACGACCTCTACAAGGGCGACCACGATGCCATCGCTGCCTACATCGGCGGTGCCACCTACAAGGACGAGCAGATAGCCGAGACCATGAAGCAATGCTATAACGATACCAAGTATGTACTTGACCCTCACGGAGCTTGCGGTTACCGAGCACTGAAGGAGCAGTTGAAGCCGGGAGAGGTTGGCGTATTTCTGGAGACCGCCCACCCAGCCAAGTTCAAGGAGAAAGTGGACAGCATCCTGGGCACAGACATCGAGATACCTGCACGCCTCGCCGAATTCATGAAAGGCAAGAAGCAGAGCATCGAAATGACAAAGGATTTCGCGGCATTCAAGAACTTCCTGATGAACGAATAAAACAAATGAGAAAGATATTACTGGGCTTGACCCTGACTATGAGTACCTTTTTGGCAGCCAACGCACAGTGTTGCCAAAAAGGTACAACTGCGTCTTGCCAGAAGGCTTGTTGCGCAGAAAAAGCTGAGAATGGTGTTTACACACAAGTTTACAACGACCCAAAACTAGTAAAGAAAGCTGAGAAATGGCTAGCCAAGGGAGTATGGCGCAACGGCTTCACCAAGGCGAACCCACACCCAAGCGTCAATGCCGTCGACTTCTACCAGCAGTACCAGAAGAACCCTGAGCAATGGAAGGCACTCTTCAGCTACCTGGCAGACACCGACCTGCTCGCTCTGACCAGCGGTCGCCACCCCATACCAGGCACCAACCTGGTGGTGAGCGTGGAAGACAGCGAGAACGAACCGCTCGAAAAGCGAGGCAGCGAGAGCCACTTCCATCACATCGACTTCCAGTATGTGGTGAAGGGCGTGGAGCGATTTGGAGTGCTCGACCACAACACGAGCAAGCCAAACTGCAAGTATCGCCCCGATGTCATCCACTACGACTACGACAAGGCGAAGACACGCTTCTATGACAGCAAGCCAGATGAGTTTTTCATCTTCTTCCCAGGCGACTGGCATATCGCCAAGGTTTGCAACGATACCAACAACCAGCTCATCAGAGTCATCGTCATCAAGGTGGACTACGTTGAGACACATTTTTAAAACGAAAAAATAGAATGAAGATTGTAATTTTAGACGGATACGCTGCCAACCCAGGCGACTTGGACTATAGTCTGCTGGAGCAGCTCGGCGAGGTGACCGTTTACCCTCGCACATCAGACACAGAGAAAGTGGAGCGAAGCAAGGATGCCGACATCATCCTCCTGAACAAGGTACAGATGGATGCCGACACATTGGCGCAACTCCCTAACCTGAAATACATTGGCATCCAGGCAACTGGATATAACGTGGTGGACATCCAAGCAGCCAAGGAGCATGGCATCATCGTGACCAACATCCCTGCCTACAGCACCGACAGCGTGGCACAGATGACCTTCGCCCTCATCCTCGCCATCACCAACCGTGTGGAGCACTACAGCCAGGAGAACCGCAACGAGCGATGGGCTTACAACCAGGACTTCTGCTACTGGGACACCCCACTGATGGAACTTGCCGGCAAGACTTTCGGCATCATGGGCCTGGGAAACATCGGCATGAAGGTGGCCACCATCGCCCGTGACTTCGGCATGGATGTGTGCGCTTGCACCAGCAAGAACAGCACCGACCTGCCAGAATGGATCCAGAAGGTCAACAAGGATGGACTGCTCGCCACTAGCGACATCCTCTCCCTCCACTGTCCGCTTGCCGACGACACCTATCACTTCATCAATGCCGAGAGCATCGAGAAGATGAAAAACTCAGCCATCCTCATCAATACCGGCAGAGGTCCGCTGGTAGACGAGGAAGCCGTGGCAGAGGCCTTGCATGAGGGAGTCCTCGCTGCCTATGGAGCAGACGTGATGACGCAGGAGCCTCCATCGAAGGACAACCCGCTCTTCGGCGAGCCTAACGCCTACCTCACCCCTCACATAGCCTGGGCAACCTATGAGGCCCGCACCCGCCTCAACAAGCAGGTGGCAGCCAACGTAAAGGCATTCATCGAGGGACGTCCTATCAATGTGGTGAGCAAATAATATTGAGAACTGATAAAACTAACAAAGGGGAAATAACTTCAAAGGAAGTTTTTTCCCCTTTATCATTATTTCCCCTTTATCATTATTTCCCCTTTATCAATACATAGATGATGACTGGCGCACCGAACAGCGGCGTGACAGCATTCAGGGGGATGATGCCTCCGTCGGCAGGCAAGGTGCACAAGGCATTGCAGAGCAAGGCCATGACTGAGCCCAACAGCATCGTGATAGGCAGCAGACGGCGATGATTCTCCGTACCTATCAAGAGACGGGCGACATGGGGCGTAGCGAGACCGATGAAGGCGATGGGACCGCAAAAGGCTGTAACCACGGCTGTCAACACGCCCGTAACGACCAATAATATCAGGCGGAGGCGACGGATGTTGACACCTAGGTTCTCTGCATACTGTTCGCCCAACAGCAAGGCATTCAAGGGCTTTACCAGCATGAGCGAGGCTACCAGACCGAGGAGGGCAATCGGCACAAACCACCTTACCTCCCCCATCGACACATTGCCAAAGCTACCCATGCCCCACACCATATACGATTTCACTCCCTCTGCCGTGCTGAAGAAATTGAGGAGCGAGATGGCACTGCTCGCCACATAACCCACCATCAGTCCGATGATGAGCAATACCGTCTGGCTGCGCACCATCTGGGAGAATGCCACGATGATGCCCATCACTAACATCGCTCCCAAGAAGGCGGCGAGGAGGATGGCTAGGAAACCGCCGATGGTATAGTTCGCATCCCCTAGCGAGATATTGCCGCCGAGAGCAAGCATCACGATGGCGACCGCAAGTCCCGCGCCACTGCTGATACCAAAGACATCTGGTCCAGCCAAGGGGTTACGGAAGGCGGTCTGCAGGAGCAAGCCGCTCGTGGCTAGGGCTGCGCCAGCGAAAAGGGCAGTTATCGCCTGGGGTAAGCGAGACTCCAGGAGGATGTAGCTATAGGTTTCATCGTAGGTTTGATTGCCACCGATGCCATTGGTGGAGATGCCTAGCGTGCTGTCCTTTAGGATGCCAAGGACATCAGGCAAAGGGATATTCACGCTGCCCCACGCCAAGTTGACGAAGAAGAGCAACGCAAGCAATGCTATGCCTAAAATAATAAATGCCAAGTTTTTATTCATAAACGAAACCTTTTATTTACTGCATTATTTACTGCACTCTACGGTCTGACCAGAAACTGGTAGCTCATCCGGCACATTCATCTCTCGATAGAATCGCAAAGCGCCAAACTGCTTTTGGCATTCGATATGCGAGAGAATGATAAACTCCCTCAAGAGCACCTCGGGATGAAAACTCGTCAGTTCGAAGTAAGGCTGGCTGCTCGTGTTGCACTCATAGATAGCCTTCGTCTGGAATGCGAACAAAGCCTTATAACCATCATACTCCTGCAAGAGCTGAAGACGAGTCAAAGGCTGTGGCTCGAAATACTTGAACGCCCAGACATCCACCTTCTTGCCTTTTGCCAAGATTTGCTCCGGACTCATGGCGAGACTTCCGCTATGCGTATCATCCTCGAAGATATATCGGGCATTGGCATCCTTCAGCAGCACACCCATCGTGCTCTTACCTCCAGGCACATACCACACGCCACCGGTCTTGCGTTCCGTCAATACAGACCGTCCCTTAGGCAACTTAGCCGCCTGAGCCTTGAGCGAAAGATATTCCTTCTCTATCTTAGCGAAAAGAGAGTCTGCCCTTGTCTCGCAAGACACATATCGAGAACGTGTTGCAGAGTCAGAAGGCTTCTCATCCAACACCTCTTCGCCGAACAGCATGCCGTAGAACTTCATCCATTCCGCCCTGCCCAGTGGCGAGGTCTCCATATAGTCGGCAGTCTCTACAATGGGGATGCGGAGCTTGTCGAGCTTGCCATAGCCTCCACTATTCTCAAATGGCGAAATGAGCAGAGCCTCAGGTTTCAGGGCAATGATTCGCTCGATGTCTGGAACCATGCTGGAACCACAATCCACGATGGCATCCTTTGCCTGTGACTGGTTGGCAGACGAAGGAGACTTCATAAGAGAAGCTCTCTTTTGGATGTCAGGGATATTGATGTATCCGAGGTCGCAGACACCTGTGATGACCCTCTCCGCCCCCAACTCATACATCAACTGGCAATGAGGGGAGGTAAAGACCACACTGGTCTCGACAGGCGTACGCACGGTATCGACAGCACACCTGGCATCCCCATCCCGACGCTGGGCAAGCATACTGACAGTAGCATCGCCCTCGCTGCCCTTAGGCACAAGGATATAGCGATGCAGCAGCGTACCCTTCTTCCAAGGATTGGCAATGACAGCCTCGGCATAATCACCGCCATGCTTCACGACGGTAAGCAACTGGGCATATTTCATCTTTACCGTATCACCCTGCTCATCGACAGCAGCAGTACGCTGTCCGCCCTGACAAGCACCAAGGGCAAGGGCGAGGACACCGACCAGGCCCATTGCCCAAAGATTGATTTTCCTAACCATACTTATAATCATATTTCTTGATTTACTTACAAACACAACATTCATTTTTACTTACAAACACAACATTCATTATAGAATATTCACAGATAAACTACAACATTCATCATAGAATATTCACTGCAAAACTACAACATTATTTCGAGATGACCAAACTTTAAGGCAGAAAAACGCCATTGCGCCCAAAAGAGCCGAAGCATGGGATGGCATATAAGCCCACATATTTGCTATCTAGAAATAGCAAAAGACTAGCTATAACACAAAAAATCTTTAAAACGTAACAGAAAGTTTGGCAGAACCAATTATTTTGCTTAACTTTGCCTACGGTTTGAAAGGAAGCTCTGACTTCCACAAGACAAATAGTAAGTTAAGAATAAACAATTAGTAACTAAATAAAATTTAGGTAAAATGAAAATTGAAGATTTTAACTTTGCCGGTCACAAGGCAATCGTACGCGTTGATTTCAACGTGCCATTGGATGAAAATGGTCATGTAACAGACGAGACTCGCATCAAGGGTGCCCTCCCAACATTGAAGAAGGTGCTCTCTGATGGTGGCGCACTCATCATGATGAGCCACATGGGTAAGCCAAAGGGCAAGGTTAAGCCAGAGCTTTCTCTTTCACAGATTGTTAAGAACGTTTCTGCCGCTCTCGGCGTAGACGTTAAGTTCGCCAAGGACTGTGGCAACGCTGACGCAGAGGCTGCAGCCTTGAAGCCAGGTGAGGCTCTCTTGCTTGAGAACCTTCGCTTCTACCCAGAAGAGGAAGGCAAGCCAGTAGGCGTTGAGAAGGGTACTCCTGAGTATGACGCTGCCAAGGCTGAGATGAAGGATCGCCAGAAGAACTTCGCTAAGAAGTTGGCTTCTTATGCTGATGTATACGTAATGGATGCCTTCGGTACAGCTCACCGCAAGCACGCTTCTACTGCTGTCATCGACGAGTTCTTCGACAAGGACCACAAGATGCTCGGCTACTTGATGGAGAAAGAGGTGAAGGCCGTTGACGCAGTGCTCGGCAACATCAAGCGCCCATTCACAGCCATCATGGGTGGTTCTAAGGTTTCTACCAAGATTGGTATCATCGAGAACCTCCTGACCAAGGTTGACAACTTGATTCTTTGTGGTGGTATGACCTACACATTCGCTAAGGCTCAGGGTGGCAAGATCGGTAAGTCTATCTGCGAGGACGACAAGCTCGACGTAGCTCTCGACGTCATCAAGAAGGCTAAGGAGAACAACGTAAACCTCGTGCTCGGTACTGACTCTGTTTGCGCTGACGACTTCAAGAACGACGCTAACACTCAGATTTGCCCATCCGACGACATCCCAGAGGGTTGGGAAGGTATGGACGCAGGTCCTGAGACACGCAAGGCATTCGCAGAGGCTATCAAGGGTGCTAAGACTATCCTTTGGAACGGTCCTGCTGGCGTATTCGAGTTCGACAACTTCGCTGGTGGTTCTAAGGCTATCGCCGAGGCTATCGCTGAGGCAACTAAGGAAGGCGCCTTCTCACTCATCGGTGGTGGTGACTCTGTAGCTTGCATCAACAAGTTCGGCTTGGCTGACCAGGTATCTTACATCTCTACAGGTGGTGGTGCTCTCCTCGAGGCTATCGAGGGTAAGGTATTGCCAGGTGTAGCAGCTATCGAAAAGTAAGACAACTGATACTTCTTGCAAAAGGAACAGACTATACAAGAAATAGGTTCGAGGGCATCCTATAGCGATGCCCTCGAATTTTCAGTTATAGTAAGTACCACCTTAAAACTATCTCCTTTACTGTATTTATTTAAATCAAATTAATGGATTGGATCATTAATCTTTTTACCAACAGCGAGTCTGTGGCGCACATCGCCCTACTCTACGCAATCGTGATTGCAGTTGGTGTATACCTAGGAAAAATCAAGATAGGAGGTATCTCACTTGGAGTTACCTTCGTACTCTTTGCGGGTATTCTGGCAGGCCATGTCGGATTCACCGCTCCAACCAACATCTTGACTTTCGTGCAAGACTTTGGCTTGATTCTCTTCGTCTTCATGATTGGTCTCCAGGTGGGTCCAGGATTCTTCGAGAGCTTCAAGAAGGGCGGCGTTTCGCTCAACCTCTTGTCGGCAAGTGCCATCTTGCTCAACATCCTCGTGATGTTCGGCTGTTATTATCTTTTCTTCGACACGAGCAACCCCAACAACTTGCCAATGATGGTAGGTACCCTCTATGGTGCCGTGACCAACACCCCTGGTCTTGGTGCCGCCAACGAGGCCTTGCTGAGCGTATTCCCTAATGGCGCACCTAGCATCGCCAATGGTTATGCCTGCGCCTACCCTCTCGGTGTGGTAGGCATCATTGGTGCCACCATCCTGCTGAAGTACATCTGTCGCATCGACCCTTCCCAGGAGGAAGAGCAACTCAACGAGGAAGAGGCTGCCAACCCACACGCCAAGCCTCACAACATGCACCTGCGTGTGGAGAACGCCTATATCGCTGGCAGAACCCTGAGAGAGGTGTCGGAGTTTCTGAACCGTGACATCGTCTGCTCCCGACTCTTGCACGCCGGCGAGGTAAGCATCCCTAACAGCAAGACCACCTTTGAGGTGGGCGACGAGCTCCTCGTGGTTTGCGCCGAAGCTGACACAGAGGCTATCAAGGCATTCATCGGCCCTGAGATTGATGCTGAATGGGACCGCTCGAAGGACGAGAAGGTGGAGCACTTCGTATCTCGCCGCATCATCGTGACCCGTCCGGAGATGAACGGAAAGACACTGGGAAAGATGCACTTCTCCAGTGTGTATGGCGTGAACGTGACCCGTATCTCACGCCAGGGCATGGACCTCTTCGCAGGCAGAAACCACCACTTCCATGTGGGCGACCGAATCATGGTGGTAGGACCAGAGGAGAACGTGAACCGCGTGGCAGACATCATGGGTAACTCCGTGAAGCGTCTCGATGCCCCTAACATCGCAACTATCTTCATCGGTATCATGGTGGGTATCATCTTCGGTAGCCTGCCATTCGCCATCCCGGGCATGCCAGTGCCACTGAAGCTGGGTATTGCCGGTGGTCCGCTCATCATCGCCATCCTCATCGGCCGCTTCGGCTACCGCATGAAACTGGTAACCTACACCACCACCTCAGCCAACATGATGTTGCGTGAGATAGGACTGGTGCTCTTCCTAGCGAGCGTGGGTATCAAGGCTGGTGCCGGATTCTGGGAGACCGTGGCACAGGGAGACGGAATCAAATATGTATATACCGGTTTCCTCATCACCATCATCCCTATCTTCATCATCGGAACCATCGCCCGACTGAAGTTCAAGTTCAACTACTTCACCATCATGGGTATGATAGCCGGTACCTATACCGACCCTCCAGCATTGGCTTACGCCAACGCATCTTGCTCGAAGGAAGCACCTGCCGTGGGCTACTCTACCGTATACCCTCTGAGTATGTTCCTCAGAATCTTCACCGCCCAGATAGTGGTGTTGTTCTTCTGCGGAGGCTAACAAACTATAACATTTCACCCCCAAATGTTTCAAAAGTATAAAAAGCATGCACAAATAAGAATTTTTGTGCATGCTTTTTGTTGTTTATTACAAAATTATTAGTAACTTTGGGGGCAATAATAACCTAAAAGAAAAATAAACCCTTATAAACGTTACATGCGTATGAAGAAATTGGGAATCTTACTAAGTATGTTCGTCGCGGCGACACTAAGCTGTCAGGCCCAGGGAGCCAAGAGCATCCGAATAACGGAGGTGATGACGAACAACCGTACGAGCATCGTGGATGAGTACGGAGAACATAAGCCGTGGGTGGAGATCAGCAATGCCTCCTTCACGACCTACAATGTGCGTGGCATGTTCTTGACCACCGACCGAAGGGTGCTCGACAAGAACATGTCGCCAGAAGAGCGCCGTAAGCTGATGAATCCGCTGCCTAACAATGAGCCAAGGACTACCTTGGCAGGCAAGAAGAGCATCATCATCTTCGACAAGACACCTGACTGGAACCGAAAGTGCGGCAATATCTCAAATGAAGAGATACAGACCGGGCCATTCCAGCTAGCGCTCAAACTAAGTGAAGTAACACCCGAGACAAAGGGATATTACCAAAAGAAAAGCAACTGGATAGCCCTATACGATGGAAATGCCGTTGACCTTATCGACTCCGTAAGCATCCCACCACTAGAGCCAGACCAATCGTTTGCACTTAGCCATAACTTCGAGAAATGGCAGATAGAAGACAAGGCAGAAACCACCCCTGGCTACTTGCCACAGAAGACAGGCCTGAGCAAATCTCAGGAACTCAAGGAGAAAGACCCATACGGAATAGGCATCGCCGTGCTATCAATGGGCATCGTGTTCTCTTGCCTAGCCCTCCTCTTCATCGTGTTCTGGGCGTTTGGAGCATACATGAAGCACAAGCAGCGCATTGCCCGCGCCACCGAGAAACACGCCACCTTATTATATAAGACCGGCAAGAAGACCATCGAGGTGACCAACGAGCTCAGCCACAAGACCAACGTGATGCTGAAGGATGGCCTGCAGACCAAGGGTATCGACAAGGAGATATACATGGCAGTCATCTCGCTCGCCCTGCAAGAGTACCTGGAAGATGTACACGACGTGGAGCCAGGCATCATCACCATCAAGCCTAAGCAGACGAGATGGAACGCTCCAAGATTCAATAATAACTGAAGAACGAAGAATGAAGAACTCAAGAACGAAGAGTGAAGAACTCAAGAACGAAGAGTGAAGAGTGAAGAACGAATAATTCTATTGCATTTTTAACAATTAAAGACTATGGCAAAATATCAATATACAGTGAAAGGCGTGGACTACGAGGTCGAGATACAAGACATCGAGGGCAACATCGCCAACGTGACCGTGAACGGCATCCCATTCGAAGTGGAAATGAAGCAGCCAGTGAAGGCAGGTAAACAGAAAGTGAAACTAGACTCGGGGATTGGAAATTCCCTCAACCAAGGTCAGGAGAGCCAGAAGGGTTCCGCGGATTTGCAATCAGCCGCAAGCAACGAACAAGCTAGCAATGCTGCCCCAGCCCCTGCGGCAGGAGGCAAGCCAGTGGTAGCCCCACTGCCAGGCACCATCAACGACATCAAGGTAAAGGTGGGCGACAAGGTGAACGCTGGCGACACCGTGGTCATCCTCGAAGCCATGAAGATGCAGAACAACATCGAGGCTGAGACCGCCGGCACCATCACCAGCATCAACGTAAACAAGGGCGATGCCGTCATGGAGGGCGACACACTCGTAACCATTAAATAAATAGGCTTATGGATTTCATCATACAAAACTTCAATGAGTTCCTGACCTTTACGGGCTTTGCCAACGCCACGGCAGGAAACCTCATCATGATATTGGTGGGAGCCCTCTTTATCTGGCTCGCCATCAAGAAGGACTTCGAGCCTTTGTTGCTCGTACCTATCGGACTGGGCATCATCCTTGGCAACATTCCGTTTCGCGCTGACGCAGGTCTGGAAATCGGCCTATACGAAGACAACTCGGTGCTCAACATCTTCTACCAAGGCGTGAAGCAAGGCTGGTATCCGCCACTCGTATTCCTGGGCATCGGAGCCATGACCGACTTCTCGGCGCTCATCAGCAATCCGAAGCTGATACTCATCGGAGCCGCCGCCCAGTTTGGCATCTTTGGTGCCTACATGATAGCCCTGGCACTCGGCTTTGAGCCAAATCAGGCAGCGGGCATCGCCATCATCGGAGGAGCCGACGGCCCTACCGCCATCTTCCTGTCGAGCAAGCTGAGCCCTAACCTGATGGGAGCCATCGCCGTCTGCGCCTACAGCTACATGGCACTGGTGCCAGTAATTCAGCCACCATTGATGCGACTGCTCACCACCAAGAAGGAGCGTGTCATCAAGATGAAGCCAGCTCGTACGGTATCACAGACCGAGAAGATACTCTTCCCTATCATCGGATTGCTGCTCACTTCCTTTATCGTACCAAGCGGTCTGCCTCTGCTCGGCATGCTCTTCTTCGGAAACTTACTGAAGGAAAGCGGCAAGACCACACGACTCGCCAAGACAGCAGGCAGCAGCCTGAACGACATCGTGGTGATGCTCCTGGGTCTAACCGTAGGATGCTCTACCCAGGCATCTGAGTTTCTGACGCTCAACACCATCAAGATCTTTGCCCTCGGTGCACTCGCCTTCATCATCGCGTCAGCCAGCGGCATCCTCTTCGTCAAGCTGATGAATCTCTTCCTGCCAAAGGGAAAGAAGCTGAACCCACTGATTGGCAATGCCGGAGTAAGCGCCGTACCTATGAGCGCCCGCATCTCCAACAACATCGGCCTGGAATACGACCGCCACAACTTCCTGCTCATGCACGCCATGGGACCAAACGTAGCGGGAGTGATTGGCTCGGCGGTGGCAGCCGGAGCCCTGCTGGGATTCTTCAACTAACATATAACTATCCCCAAAAAAATGGAGATTGCATCCGGATGCAATCTCCATTTTTTTATTAAATCTAAGTCTGGCCTTTTAAAGCTAATCTAGATGGATGGGGTTCTAACTAACTCTTTACTCTCATCGTCAACTTACCCAGAAGCGAGATAATCACCTCGACCTGATAGCTGATGGAACTATCCGGCATGGCAAGAATGGCAAGGTAATGCACACCCTCCTTGTCTACCCGGGCATAGACCATATCGCTCAAGATGGCTTGCTGCAAGAACTGAGCAGGCACCTGCTTGTGGAAGTCCTTCTTGTGGAAGTCACGAGAGAAGACCTTGCTTGAGCCATGATAGACATTGACATTGATGATATTGTCATAGTAAACATTGTCCACCTCCACGCCGTCATCATTGTAGGAACTCTTGAAGACCTTATAACTCGTAGGGTTCACTTGCACATAGAGGTGTAGCTTCTCGTCGCCATCGGTCACCACAGTGTCTCGCTTGATGAGCGTATTCTGGTTGAGAGCGACAGCCTGGTCTTGTGCAAACTGCTTGAGGTAAGCCTTGTCATTGGTCTTCACCAGCTTGACCACATCGCCATTCTGCACCTTGAACTCAAAGAGGTGAGGAGTCTGCTTGATGATAGGATACTTCACCTCGTTGGCACCTCTCATGACGAGGGTGTCGCCCGCTATGTAGAAATAAACAGGCTGGCTGGTGGAGTCAGGATAATAGATGGTGTCTCCCTTGACACGGAAGGCCACATCATCCTCTTCGTCATCATTGAGCCAGATGCCCTGTAACATTTTCTTTGCCGCCGCGTCCTCCTTGAGTTCCTCCTGTCTGTCGCCACCCTTATGGCCACAGCAGGCAAACCCCAACAGGCAACCCAGCAGCAAGATGTTAATAGCTTGTTTCATGATTCAATTATTATAATTTTTGGCACAAAGATACTACTTTTCCTTGGAATGACAAAACAAATTAAACTTTTTATCATTTCTATGAAAAAATTATACTAAAATAATTGCCGGAATGCGAAAAAAGCAGTATCTTTGCACCGTGATTGAATTAGAAAGACATATAGAAATTCTACTTTTGAGCAACGATTGCGTAATCGTACCAGACTTTGGTGGATTCATGGCTCATCACGTAGATGCACGTTACGATGGCAGGGACAACATGTTTTTGCCACCGCTGAGAACTATCGGCTTCAATCCCCAACTCCAGATGAACGACTCTCTCCTTGCCCTGTCGTATGTGGAAGCATACGACATCAGCTACCCAGATGCGCTAAATCGCATCGCTGATGATGTAAACGAGGTGAAGCAGACTCTGGAGAATACTGGCAAGTTTGAGTTTAAGGGCATCGGCACCATCATGCTCAACGAGGATGGCAACTATACCTTTGAGCCATACGAGTCGGGTATCTTGACACCTGACTATTATGGACTCGGAGGATTCGACATGCTCCCACTCGCACAACTGCAACAGGAAAGAGCCACAGAGACCGAAAACAAGGTGGTAAGTGCCATCCCAGCCGAGGCTAACCCAGACAAGACGCCTGAGAAGGTCAACTCCGTATTCATCGACGAAGATGAAGAAGAGGAGGAGGAAACCACAGCCGAGTTTGTGAACATCAAGAAGAGCTGGCTCAGGAATGTGGCTGCCGCTTGCATCGCCCTCATCGCATTCTTCGCCCTGTCTACGCCACTGGGCTCGCCTACCATACAGAAGAGCCAGATAGACACGGGCATGTTGACACGCATCATGCCCAAGGAGCTGGTAACTGGCGAGGCCAACAAAGAATACAAAATGGAAAAGAGCCAAGATGCCGTCAACCAAAATGCCACCACTTCAGAGGTAAAGGACGAGGTGGAAACCCAGGCAGCACCATACTACAGCATCGTTTTGGCAAGCAGGGTGACCAAGAGAAACGCTGCCAGCTATGCAGAGGCCTTGCAGAAGAAGGGCTTCAAGGAGGCCAGGGTTCTCATCAGCAGCTCCAACGTGAAAGTAATCTATGGCAATTACGCCACAGAGGGAGAGGCTTACTCAACCCTCAACAAGCTACATAACAACGAGGCCTTTGCCGATGGATGGGTTACCAAAGTCCAGGAATAGGCTATTTGGAAACCTGGAAGAAATAAGTTTTTATAACCCCATAAGACACAACTAGATACTAGATAGAATAGATATGAAACGAGTACGATGCCCGAAATGCGATAATTTCATCACCTTCGACGAGACCAAATATCAGGCAGGACAAAGCCTGGTTTTCGTATGCCCCAACTGCAACAAACAGTTCGGCATCCGCATGGGTGTGTCCAAGCTGAGAGAGACTCGCAAGGAGGAGAAGATAGACGAGAACGCCAACGAGAAGGGCTATGGCTCCATCGTTGTCATCGAGAACGTATTCGCCTACAAGCAGGTCATCCCATTGCAGATGGGAGACAACACCATCGGTCGCTATCAGAAAGGCAGCGGCGTAACCTGCCCTATTGAAACCGTGGACCCTAGCGTGGACATGCACCACTGCGTCATCAACGTGAGCCGTGACAAGAAAGGCAAGTTGAAGTATGTGCTTCGTGATGGTCCAAGCTATACCGGAACCTTCGTCGATAACGAAATCTTGGGAGACAGGGAACGCCGTGTCATCGAGGACGGAACCCTCTTTACCATCGGAGCCACCTCCATCATCCTCAGAACCGCTGACAGTGAAGAAGAACAATAACGAAGAAGAACAATAGCGAAGAAGAACAACGACAGCGAAATAGAAACAACAATAAAATAGAGCATCTCATGCGCCTTTACTATCCCAAATGATAATAAAGGCGTATTTTTATACACTTTTCTCTTACGAAGTGTAAGAAATACGACACAAAACGCAATCTTTTTGCTAATACTTTCTTTAAATTAAAAGAAATTATGTACCTTTGCATCTGTAAACTACAATAAGGTAAGTTTTAAACTAGAATTACGTGAAGGTTATGGATGTAGCAATCGTGAAATACAACGCCGGAAATATCTATTCCGTAGTAAACGCCATGAAGCGTCTGGGCATCAACCCCATCTTGACAGATGACGCCGAAACGCTCCAGAAGGCTGACCGTGTCTTGTTCCCAGGGCAAGGTCAGGCAAGGGAAGCTATGGAATACCTCAAGGCACACAACCTCGACCAAGTCATCAAGAATCTGAAACAGCCCGTGCTCGGAATCTGCGTTGGCCAGCAACTGCTGTGCCGCCACTCAGAGGAAGGCGACGTAGACTGCATCGGCATCTTCGACGTGGACGTGAAGCGATTCCAGCCCCAAAAGCACGAGGACAAGGTGCCAGCCATGGGATGGAACGAAATATACGACCTGAAGACCGACCTATACAAGGGATTCGGCAAACAGGAAACACAGGCTTCAGCAACCCAAGAAATGATTGCCGACGCCCTGCTCCACCCCTACTCTTATTTCGTGCATAGCTACTATGTGCCTCTCTGCGAGGAAACCATCGCTACTGCCGACTACATCCTCCCCTACAGTGCCTCACTCCATAAGGACAACTTCTACACCTGCCAGTTCCACCCAGAGAAGAGCGGAAAGGTGGGCGAAAAGATACTGAAGAACTTTTTGGAATTATAAAACGATTTTGCAACTACAGAGAATAGAGATATGATAGAATTAATACCAGCCATCGACTTGATAAACGGCCAGTGCGTACGACTCACCAAGGGCGACTACGACCAGAAGAAGGTTTACAACGACAACCCGACAGAAGTGGCAAAACACTTTGAGAGCCTGGGATTTAAGCGTCTGCACGTGGTAGACCTAGACGGTGCCAAGTCGAAGCACATCGTCAACGATACCGTACTCAAGGCCATCACCACAGAGACATCGCTCGTGGTAGACTTTGGCGGTGGCATCAAGACCGAGGAAGACATCGAAAAAGCCTTTGCTGCCGGTGCCAGCATGGTAACCATTGGCAGTATCGCCGTCACCAACCCATCGCTCTTCATGGACTGGATGGAGAAGTATGGCGCAGAGAAACTCATCCTCGGAGCCGATGTGAGAAATGGAAAGATTTCTATCAACGGATGGAAAGAGGACTCATCGGAAGACCTCCTGCCCTTCCTCAAGCAATATATCGACAAGGGTGTGAAGAACGTGCTCTGCACAGAAATCAGCAAGGACGGAACTCTGCAAGGACCTGCCATCGAACTATATAAAGAGGTGATGGCCGCCTACCCTCAACTCCACCTCATCGCCTCGGGTGGCGTAAGCTGCAACGAGGACATCAAAGCCCTAGAAGCTGCCGACATCCCTGCCGTGGTATTCGGCAAGGCCTTCTATGAGGGAAGAATCAACATTGAGGAGTTAGAAGTTAGGAGTTAGAAATTAGGAGTTAGAAGTTAGAAGTTTTTAAAGTAATAATAATTATTATTATGGTTGAACAGAAAAGAAGTAAAGGCTTGGCAAAGCGAATCGTTCCTTGCCTTGACGTGAAAAACGGCGAGACGGTGAAGGGAACCAACTTCGTTAACCTAAGAAGTGCCGGCGACCCAGTGGAGCTAGGCAAGGCTTACAGCGATGCGGGGGCCGACGAGCTCGTCTTCCTCGACATCACGGCAAGCTTCGAGGGCCGCAAGACCTTTACAGACATGGTGACTCGCGTGGCTGCCGAAATCAATATTCCATTTACCGTGGGCGGTGGCATCAACGAGCTGAAGGATGTTGACCGCTTGCTCAACGCAGGTGCCGACAAGGTGAGCATCAACAGTGCCGCCATCCGACATCCCGAGCTCATCAACGAGATAGCCAACCATTATGGCTCGCAAGTCTGCGTATGTGCCATCGATGCCCGAATGGACGAGGACGGCTGGCACTGCTACGTGAAAGGCGGCAGGGAACGAGTAGAACTGGGACTGTTAGACTGGGCACGGGAAGTGGCAGACCGTGGCGCTGGCGAGATTCTCTTCACCAGCATGGACCATGACGGCGTGAAGCAAGGCTTCGCCAACGAAGCCCTCGCCCAACTGGCAGAAGAGGTGAGCATCCCTATCATCGCCTCGGGTGGCGCCGGCAAGATGGAGCACTTCCGTGATGCCTTCACCCTCGGCAAGGCTGATGCGGCACTCGCTGCCAGCGTATTCCACTTTGGAGAGATTGCCATCCCCGACCTCAAGAAATACTTGAGAGAGCAAGGCATCAACGTAAGAATATAAAATATCAGGGGCCAACGCTTGCTTCTGACCACAATAAAAGAAGACAATAAAACTTAAGATACAATGGAAATAGATTTTGAGAAAATGGGCGGACTTGTTCCTGCCATCATCCAGGACGCAATAACCAAGAATGTCCTGATGCTGGGATTCATGAACAAGGAAGCATACAATAAGACCATAGAGACCAAGAAGGTGACATTCTGGAGCCGCTCCCGCAACTGCCTTTGGACCAAGGGAGAGACTTCGGGCAACTTCCTCAACCTCGTGAGCATACAGAACGACTGCGACAACGATACCCTGTTGGTAAAGGTACACCCAGACGGTCCAACCTGCCACAAGGGCACAGACACCTGCTGGGGCGAGGACAACGCACTGAACCCTATCCTCTTCCTCTCAGAGTTGCAAGACTTCATCAACAAGCGACACGAGGAGATGCCTGAGGGCAGCTATACTACCAGCCTATTCAAGAAAGGCGTTAACAAGATAACCCAAAAGGTTGGAGAAGAAGCTGTTGAGACTATGATAGAGGCGACAAATGGCACCAACGAAAAACTCGTATATGAATCATCCGACCTGCTCTATCACCTCATCGTATTGCTCACCAGCAAGGGGTTGAGAATCGAGGACATCGCCAAGGAGCTCCAGATGCGCCACGACCCAGACTGGGACAAGAAGCGTAGAGTAGCCAAGAGCAAGGGGGAAATGAAATAATCTTATTATACTTATATATAAGAACCATGCTAATAGATTATCAGAACGTCAGCATATATCAAGCAGACAAGTGCGTGCTCAAGAACGTCAACTTCCATATTGACGAAGGCGAGTTCACTTACCTCATCGGCAAGGTGGGCTCGGGCAAGAGCTCACTGCTGAAGACCCTCTACTGCGAGCTAGACCTCGTGGAGGGAGAGACCGAGAAGGCAGAAATCCTGGGTCGCGACCTCAAGACCATCAAGCGCAAGGAGATACCCGCCCTCCGCAAGGAACTGGGCATCATCTTCCAGGACTTCCAATTGTTGCACGACCGCACCGTGCGCAAGAACTTCGAGTTCGTGCTCAAGGCAACAGGCTGGAAAAACAAGAAGGCAAGAACCGAGCGCATAGAGCAAGTGCTCAACGAGGTAGGCATGATCGACAAGATCGACAAAATGCCTCATGAGCTCTCAGGTGGCGAGCAACAGCGTGTGGCAATAGCCCGCGCCATCCTCAACAACCCAAAGGTTATCATCGCCGATGAGCCTACTGGCAACCTCGACCCAGAGACAGCCAGCAACATCGTGAGCCTCTTGAAAGATATTACCAAGCAAGGCACAGCCGTGGTGATGACCACCCACAACATACCTATGCTCGACAAGTTCCCTGGCATCGTATACCGCTGCAAGGAAGGTGCGCTCTACGATGTAACCCATGAGTACAACCACTTCGACCTCACGGAAGATGGCGAGGAGAACTGAGCTATAGAAACATAATAAGCTATGGAAGCTATAAATTAGTAATTTATAATTTAAAATAAATATTACGACTATGAAGGTAATGAAATTTGGAGGTACATCCGTCGGCTCACCTGAGCGCATGAAGGGAGTAGCCTCTTTGATTACAGAATCTGGCGAGCCAACATTCGTTGTGCTTTCTGCCATGAGTGGTACAACTAACTCTCTCGTTGAGATCTCGGACTATCTCTACAAGAAGAACCCAGAGGGTGCCAACGAGGTAATCAACAACCTGGAGAAGAAATACATGCAGCATGTAGAAGAGCTCTACTCTACCGACGAGATGAAGAAGACCACTCGTGAGTTCTTGCTGGGTGAGTTTGACTATCTCCGCTCTTTCACCAAGGACCTCTTTACCTCTTTCGAGGAGAAGAGCATCGTTGCGCAAGGTGAGGTGATGAGCACCAACATGGTTGTAAACTACTTGAAGGAACAGGGTATAAAGGCCGTATTGCTCAGCGCATTAGACTTCATGCGCACAGACAAGAACGCAGAGCCAGACCCACAGTATATCAAGGAGAAGCTAGCTGCCATCATGGAGCAGAACCAGGGCTACCAAATCTATATCACCCAGGGTTTCATCTGCCGCAACGCTTACGGCGAGGTAGACAACTTGCAGCGTGGTGGTAGTGACTACACCGCATCACTCATCGGTGCAGCCCTCCCTGCCGAAGAGATTCAGATCTGGACTGACATCGACGGTATGCACAACAACGACCCTCGTGTGGTAGACCATACAGAGGCTGTTCATCAGTTGAACTTCGAGGAGGCAGCCGAGCTGGCTTACTTCGGTGCCAAGATTCTCCACCCTACTTGTGTACAGCCAGCCAAGTATGCCGGCATCCCTGTCCGCCTGAAGAATACCATGGACCCTAAGGCCGACGGTACCATCATCGACAACGTAATCGTACGTGGCAAGATCAAGGCCGTGGCAGCCAAGGACAACATCACTGCCATCAAGATTAAGAGTAGCCGCATGTTGCTCGCCACAGGTTTCTTGCGCAAGGTATTCGAAATCTTCGAGAGCTACCAGACCCCTATCGACATGATTGCAACCTCAGAGGTCGGCGTGAGCATGAGTATCGATAACGACACTCACCTCAACGACATCGTCAACGAGTTGAAGAAATATGGTACTGTAACCGTAGACTCAGACATGTGCATCATCTGCGTGGTAGGTGACTTGGACTGGAGCAACGTGGGCTTCGAGACGCTCGCCACTGATGCGATGAAGAACATCCCTGTGCGCATGATTTCCTACGGTGGTAGCAACTACAACATCTCCTTCCTCATCAAGGAGAAGGACAAGAAGCAGGCATTGCAGAACTTGAGCAACGTATTGTTCAAGTAAGTTAGGAGTTACAAGTTAGGAGTTAGGAGTTTTAGGGGACGCATCTGCATCGTCAACAAGCTCCTATTCTCTTTCACGAACTTCCAGCACTCGAAATATTTTAATTTAACTATAACACGAATACGAGGCTCCCTAAAAAGAGACTCGATACAATAAAATTAAGGATAAAGAGAAATGAAAGGTACATTTCCTATAGATAAGTTTCAGGAGATACAGACTCCGTTCTACTATTACGACACTACCGTCTTGCGCCAGATTCTCAAGACCATCAACGAGGAGGCGGGCAAGCACGAGGGCTTCGAGGTGCACTATGCCGTCAAGGCCAATGCCAACCCCAAGGTGCTCAACATCATTTGCCAGGCAGGCTTGGGCGCAGACTGTGTGAGCGGAGGTGAGATTCAGGCTGCCATCAACGCAGGCTTCCCAGCCAGCAAGATCGTATATGCCGGCGTAGGCAAGAGCGACTGGGAAATCAACCTCGGACTGGAAAAGGGAATCTTCTGCTTCAATGTGGAGAGCATCCCAGAGCTGGAGGTTATCAACGAGCTTGCCGAGAAACAGAACAAGATTGCACAGGTATGCTTCCGCATCAACCCAGACGTGGGTGCCCATACACATGCCAACATCACGACAGGTTTGGCAGAAAACAAGTTTGGCATCGCCATGCGAGACATGGAGAGCGTCATCGAGGAGGCCCAGGGCATGAAGAACATCAAGTTCTTGGGCTTGCACTTCCACATTGGCAGTCAGATACTTGACATGGGTGACTTCGAGGCTCTCTGCAACCGCATCAACGAGTTGCAAGACCAGTTGGAAAGCCATCACATCGTCGTGAAGAACATCAACGTGGGTGGTGGTCTCGGCATCGACTACAACCATCCTAACCGTGTGCCAATCCCAGACTTCAAGGCTTACTTCGACACATACGCAAAGCACCTGAAGTTGCGCGACGGACAGAAGTTGCACTTCGAGCTGGGCCGTGCCGTGGTTGGCCAGATGGGTAGCCTCATCACCAAGACCCTCTACATCAAGCAAGGTACCGCCAAGCAGTTTGCCATCGTAGATGCCGGCATGACCGACCTCATCCGCCCTGCCCTCTACCAAGCCTACCATAAGATAGAGAACATCTCAAGCGATGAGCCAGAAGAGACCTATGATGTGGTAGGTCCTATCTGCGAGTCGAGTGATGTCTTTGCCAAGGCAGTAGACCTCAACAAGACACATCGTGGTGACCTCATCGCCCTTCGCTCTGCCGGAGCGTATGGCGAAATCATGGCGAGCCAGTACAACTGCCGCCAGTTGCCAAAGGGGTACATCACGGAAGAACTTTAATAAGTTAGGAGCTAGAAGTTAGGAGCTAGAAGTTAGGAGTTAGAAGTTAGGAGTTAGGAGTTAAGGAGCTTTTGCTGCTGATGACATGTGATCCAATCTAGCTACTTCTTCCTCCTTATAGTGACGAGAAAAAGAAATGATAACAATTAGTTTAACAACTATCATAGCAGGCGCAGTAGTGGTGGTATTGGCGATCATCGGGTCGCTGGTAAACCCATTCCTGCGCTCGTTGCGCTTTCCTGAGTCGGAGTCTTCCGCCGAGGAGCCTTCGGAGTCTTCCGCCGAGGAGCCTTCGGTTCCCATCACAGTGCTCATCACGGCTCACGGCAACCTACAGGAGCTGGAGCGCAATCTCCCGATGTTCCTCCGCCAGCAGTACGCTGCCGACTACCAGGTCATCGTGGTTTGCCAAAGCACCGACGGGGAAACCCAAGACTATCTGAAGTGCATGGCTGCCGAGAATCCTCACCTGTATTACACCTACATCCCAGAGAGCTCCCGATACATGAGCCGCAAGAAGTTACAGATTACCCTGGGCGTGAAGGCAGCCAAGCATGAGTGGATTATCCTGACCGAGCCAACCTGCAAGCCTACCAACGACAAGTGGCTGGCCACCATGGCACGCAACTGCCAGGAGCCCAACCACCTCGTGATGGGATTTGTCGGCTTCGACGAGGAGACCAAAGGCGTGCGCCGTTTCGAGTGCATACGCAAGGCCTATTATCTCTTGCGCCGTGCCCAGGAGACCTATGGCTATCGTACCCACATGCCGAACGTGGCTTTCCGCAAGAGCGACTTCATGAGAGAACAGGGCTACCAGGGCAACCTGGAGCTGGTATGCGGAGAGTATGACTTCCTGGTCAACAAGTATGCACCTTATGGCGAGACCGCCGTGGAGCTGGATTGCGATGCCCGGCTGGTTCACGATGAGCCGACAGACAAGGCTTGGCACAATGCACACCTCTACCTGATGGCTTCCCGCAAGTCGCTGGCGAGAGCGATGTCGATGCGCACATTGATGTTCTTCGACCACCTGATGCCACATCTGAGCCTCATAGCCTCCCTAGCCGTACTGGCCTATTCCATCGCCAAGCAAGACTGGATACTGACAGGATGCGCCGGCATAGCCCTCATCCTCCTCTTCGTGCTTCGCATGGTGATTGCCAACAAGGCCGTCAAGCATTTCGACGATGAGCTGAGCATGTTCCTGCTGCCATTCTATGAGTATGGCATCATCTGGCGCAACCTCGCCAACAAGCTGAGATACTGGCGGGCAGACAAGAATGACTTCACTAGTCATAAGTTATAAAACAAGAACCAAACACAACCAGAACGATGAAAGTATATTTGTTCATTTCCAAGCAGAAGCAGCTTTACAAGATGTATCTCCCATACATCGAAGCCCTTCACCAAAAGCTCGACCTCACCAAGCAATTGGCTGATGCCGACATCGTGTTGATCCTGGGAGCATGGACAATGGCTGGTGCCCAGCTGGCTCGCAAGTCGAGAAAGATGGGCATCCCTTACATCGTTTGTCCTCTGGGCGACATCTCCGAGCGCAACCGCAAGAACCCTCGTTTCAAGCGAAGCCTGCAATCGGCTTTCTATCAGAAAGGTATGTACAGGAAGGCAGACCTCATCATAGCCACCACGCCCATGGAGAAAGATTATCTCTCCAAATTGGGATGGAACAAGAACATCTCGCTGATACGCTACTTCGCATACAGCCATCTGACCAGCGAAGAGGCTACCATGGAAGACTGGCTCAATGCCGACGAGACAACCCTTGCCAACTTTGAGCGACGCAAGGCAGAGGCGATTGCCACCAAGACCCAGGATGCCATCATAGCCCAAATCATGCAGATACAGAGCCGAATGACCCATAAGAACATACCGCAAAAATATCTCGACGACTTGCACGCTCTGCTCTACGCCGATGATTATGACGAGGATGCCATCAACGAGGAACTTGACAAGCTCAAGCTCTCGAGCTATGCGGCCTCCGTGTTCCAGGCGATGACCGAGAAGACCGGACTCACCGAAGGTTTCATGCCATTGCCTGCCAAGAAAGGCAGGAAGAGCAAGGAAATTCTGAGATACGTGAGATAAGATTGACCTATATCAAGCCTTCCTCTGCCACTTCTTGACTTGTGTCAAAAAAAGCCAATAAATCATCATTTTGTCATCCTTTTGTGACAGTTTTTCAAAAAATAGGCATTATCTTTGCAAGCGAAAAGGTGAGATTGTAATAAGGATAATGTTTAACAAGGAGTCTCAAACGGAGGCTCCACAAAGTAAAAGAAAGGAAAATGATTATGATGACAACAGTAATGATTCTCGCAGTAGTGGCAGTAATGATCGCCAAGGCTGTGAATGTGAACAATGACATGGAGATGGGCAAGTAATTACCCTATCCATAGGTAAAAAGAGAAAGGGCCTACACAGCCCACAGTATTAACTTATAAGAG
This sequence comes from Lachnospiraceae bacterium, assembly GCA_963604545.1. Classification (GTDB taxonomy): domain Bacteria; phylum Bacteroidota; class Bacteroidia; order Bacteroidales; family Bacteroidaceae; genus Prevotella. The sequence continues at coordinate 31,108 of CAVCRI010000005.1, forward strand.
AGAAAGGATAACAATTATGAGAACAATGTACGAAAACATCAAGAAGGCTATCAAGTCATTCCTTGGTAGCTACATGAACGCCATGGAGATGTATGGCGAGGCTTTGTTCAGAAGCCGTGGTTGTGCTTGCGCATAATTCGGAAAGATAATGCGAAGCCTATTCTAAGAAAATTGCAATAGCGTTTTTTGGGAAATATACAGGAGAGAGCGTGAGGGCCTAGTGCTTGCACGCTCTCTTTTCTCTTGGTGCAAGAATACATAGACCTAACAGAAATCTATGTTCTGAGACTGAGAACTTATGTTCTGTGACTGAAAACATAAGTTCTGAGACTGAGAACATAAGTTCTGTGTCTGAGAACATAACTTTCTCCTATGTGAAGGCACAACTATATCCAGTGAAAAGAAAAACTCTTCCTAACTTTAACGAAAATTACACCAGGGTAGTTTGCTTATTACAGCTATTATGCTTAACTTTGCAGCCATAATCATCAAACTAACAAGATATATGGACTCACAAGATATCATCAAGCGACTTGAGAGGAAGGGCATCAAGCCTACAGCCAATCGCATTCTCATATTGAAAACGCTTGCTAGCGAAGCTCATCCACAGAGCCTCAGCACTTTGGAACGCCAGATGGTAACGATGGACAAGTCGAGCATCTTCCGTGCCCTCACCCTCTTTCTGGAGCACGATGTGGTACATGCCTTTGAGGACGGCCGTGGCATCCTCAACTATGAGCTGTGCGAAGAGGAAGGCAAATGCGACCATCATGATGGGCACATCCACTTCTACTGTGAGTCGTGCCAGCGTTCCTTCTGCATGGAAGACATCGAGATACCAAGTTTTGAGCTCCCCGCTGGTTTCTACCCCCATTCCGTCTCCTTCGTCATCAAGGGAGAATGCCCTGACTGTAGGAAGAAGCATCGCTCGTAGCGTTAATATATCATAAAACAATCAGCACTTTGTGCCACAATTGCAATTTTATCCGTACATTTGCAAATGATTTATCACGGGGTGCTGAGTGATTCAGCTGAGATTATACCCATTGAACCTGATGCAGGTAATACTGACGCAGGGATTTGATATAAACTTTTATACATATTATAATATATAAGATATGTAATCATGAAGCCCCTATTCCTTTGGCTGACAAGCCAGGAACAGGGGCTTTATCCGTTTGAGCTTTCATCAAGCATTCCGTGTTTAGTATTTTTTTGACATAAACAAACGAACAGTATGAAAGTTACTATCAACAACAAAGAGACAGAAACCCAGGCTAAGACCGTCAAGGAACTGGCCGAGGAGATGAAGCTGCCAGCCACTGGCGTTGCCATCGCCATCAGCAATGTGATGGTGCCTCGCGACGAATGGGCCACCACAGCCATCAATGAGAATGCAGACATCGTTATCGTCAAAGCCTTCTGCGGAGGATAACCCACCAGGGGATTGATAATTAGGTATTAACAGCTCATATTTATAGATTACGGCATTCTTATGAAGAAGATTCTATCAGACGCTTTCCGACTGCAGTTCATCTCGCACCAAAATGGGAAACTAGGCTATCTGGACGGTATCCACGAGGCAATTGCCGGAGGATGCAAATGGGTGCAACTACGCATGAAGGGAGCTACCGACGATGAGGTACGCCCTGTCGCCCTAAAGGTGAAACAATGGTGCGACAGCAAGGGCATCACCTTCATCATCGACGACCGCGTGGAACTGGTGAGGGAAATCAACGCCGACGGCGTGCACCTGGGCAAGAACGACATGCCCATCGCTGAAGCCAGAAGGATTCTGGGCGAGGCCTACATCATTGGTGGAACCGCCAACACCTTCGAGGACGTGAAGGCACACTATGAGGCAGGTGCCGACTACATCGGTTGCGGTCCGTTCAGATACACCACCACCAAGGAGAAACTATCCCCTACCCTCGGGCTGGAAGGTTATCGGGAAATCGTGACCAAGATGAAGGACCAGCACATCGACCTGCCTATCGTTGCCATCGGAGGCATCACTATCGACGACATCCCAGACATCATGCAGACAGGGGTATCGGGCATCGCCCTCAGCGGCTGCATCCTCAACGCTAAAGACCCTGCCACAAAGACCCATGAGTTACTTTCTGTAATAGATAAGGCTAAAAGATAAGACTTGGCACCCCCTACAGAAGTAACATCAACCTAAAAAAGAGAAAACAACAACGAAATAAATATAAAAATGGAAAAGTTAATTATCGCAGGAAGAGAGTTCAACTCTCGCCTATTCCTCGGAACTGGCAAGTTCAACAACAACACGCTCATGGCCGAGTCCATCAAGGCCTCTGAGACAGAAATGGTTACAGTTGCCATGAAGCGTATCGAACTGGAAGACAAGGAGGACGACCTCCTCTCACACATCGTACAGAACCCAAGCATCCAACTCTTGCCTAACACCAGTGGCGTGCGCAATGCCGAAGAGGCTGTCTTCGCCGCACAGATGGCTCGCGAGGCCTTCGGCACCAACTGGCTTAAGCTGGAGATTCACCCAGACCCACGCTATCTCTTGCCAGACTCCATCGAGACCTTGAAGGCAACAGAGAAGCTCGTGAAGCTCGGCTTCGTCGTCTTGCCATACTGCCAGGCAGACCCTACTCTCTGCAAGCACCTGGAAGAGGCCGGCGCCGCTACCGTGATGCCACTCGCTGCCCCTATCGGCACAAACAAGGGCTTGCGCATGAAGGACTTCCTTCAGATCATCATCGAGCAGGCTACCGTGCCTGTAGTGGTAGACGCTGGCATCGGTGCTCCTAGCCACGCTGCCGAGGCAATGGAGATGGGTGCCGACGCATGCCTTGTCAACACCGCCATCGCCGTGGCTGGAGACCCAGTGGAGATGGCAAAGGCATTCAAGGAGGCTGTCATCAGCGGTCGCCGTGCCTACGAGGCTGGCCTTGGAGCCATCAGCGATTGCGCAGAGGCTAGCTCACCACTCACCGCATTCCTCAACAATTAATATTTATTTAATATCATAAAGGCATTAAGGATGAAGGCAAAGAAGCAAGAACGCTCTTTTTACCCTTTTACCTTTTTACCCTTTTCCTTTAAAAATTATGCCACAAGATAATAAAGCCTACGCCAAGAGAGAAAAGGCGTACATGCAGGGAAAGCTCTTCCCACAGATCAAGGTTGGAATGACCAAGGTAAACCTCACTCCTACCGTCGTGAAGGACGAGCGAGGCATCCCTCACACCGAGCCTAACGCTCCCGTGTTTATCTATGACACCAGTGGTCCATACAGCGACCCTAACTATCAGGTAGACTTGAAGAAAGGTTTGCCACGACTCCGTGAGCAGTGGATCATCGAGCGAGGCGATACCGAAGTGCTGAAGGAGATTACCAGCGAGTATGGCAAGCAGCGCCTCGCCGACCATTCGCTCGACCATCTTCGCTTCGAGCACATCCAGCCATCTCGCCGTGCCAAGGCGGGCAAGCACATCACACAGATGGCCTATGCCAAGGCAGGCATCGTGACCCCTGAGATGGAGTACGTAGCCATCCGTGAGAACATGAACTGCGAGGAACTGGGCATCAAGACCCATATCACCCCAGAGTACGTTCGTGACGAGATAGCCCGTGGTCGTGCCGTGCTACCTGCCAACATCAACCACCCAGAAAGCGAGCCAATGATCATCGGCCGCAACTTCTTGGTGAAGATCAACACCAACATCGGCAACTCTGCCACCACCTCAAGCATCGAGGAAGAGGTAGACAAGGCGGTATGGTCTTGCAAATGGGGTGGCGATACCCTGATGGATCTCTCCACGGGCGACAACATCCACGAGACACGTGAGTGGATTGTGCGCAACTGCCCTGTGCCAGTAGGCACCGTGCCTATCTACCAGGCCTTGGAGAAGGTGAACGGCAAGGTGGAAGACCTGAGCTGGGAAATCTACAAAGACACACTCATCGAGCAGTGCGAGCAGGGAGTGGACTACTTCACCATCCATGCCGGCATCCGCCGCCAGAACGTGCACCTCGCCGACAAGCGACTCTGCGGCATCGTGAGCCGTGGCGGTAGCATCATGAGCAAGTGGTGCCTCTACCACGACAAGGAGAGCTTCCTCTATGAGCACTTCGACGACATCTGCGACATCGTTGCCCAGTATGATGTAGCCCTCTCACTGGGCGATGGCTTACGTCCAGGTTGTATCGCCGATGCCAACGATGAGGCGCAGTTTGCCGAACTCGACACCATGGGCGAGCTTGTTACCCGTGCCTGGGCGAAGAACGTGCAGGCATTCATCGAGGGACCAGGCCACGTGCCATTGCAGAAGATCAAGGAGAACATGGAACGCCAGCTCGACCACTGCCATGAGGCACCGTTCTACACCCTTGGCCCTCTCGTTACCGACATCGCCCCAGGCTACGACCACATCACCTCAGCCATTGGTGGCGCACAGATAGCATGGCTCGGAACAGCCATGCTCTGCTACGTTACCCCTAAGGAGCACCTTGCCTTGCCAAACAAGGAAGACGTGCGCACAGGTGTGGTGACCTATAAGATTGCTGCCCATGCTGCCGACTTGGCAAAGGGACACCCTGGAGCCACCATCCGAGACAACGCCCTCTCGAAGGCACGTTTCGATTTCCGCTGGCGCGACCAGTTCCACCTGTCTCTCGACCCAGACCTGGCTCTCCAGTACTTCGAGGAGGCTGGCCATACAGACGGCGAGTACTGCACCATGTGCGGTCCAAACTTCTGCGCAGCCAAACTGACCCACGACTTGAGAAAGTATAAAAAGTAATAAGCAAAGGGTTCACCCACCTATAGGGTTCACTCATAGATAGGGTGAACCCGCCTATACTTTTAAATTAAACAAATAAGAAAATGTTTTCAGACGAATTAAAGAATATCAGCTGGGAGGAAACCACCAAGCGCATCGCCTCAATGACCGAGAACGACGTACGCCGTGCCCTTGCCAAGGATCATTGCGACGTGAATGATTTTATGGCTATGCTTTCTCCAGCAGCAGAGCCTTTCCTCGAACAGATGGCTCGCCTCTCACGCCAATATACCGAGGAAAGATTCGGCAAGACCATGTCGATGTTCATCCCTCTCTATATCACCAACTCATGCTCCAACTCATGTGTATATTGTGGATTCCACCGTGAGAACCCGATGGCTCGCACCATCCTGACCCCAGAGCAGATAGAGAACGAATACAAGGCCATCAAGCAGCTTGCCCCATTCGAGAACATCCTGCTCGTAACCGGCGAGAACCCAGCCAAGGCGGGCACTCCTTACCTTGCCAAGGCCATCGACATCGCCAAGAAGTACTTCTCTAATGTGAAGATTGAGGTGATGCCTCTTTCCACAGAGGACTACAAGACCCTCGCCGACCACGGTATGAACGGTGTCATCTGTTTCCAGGAGACCTATCACCGAGACAACTACAAGCTCTACCACCCACGTGGCATGAAGAGCAAGTTTGAGTGGCGTTGCGACGGCTTCGACCGCATGGGCATGGCTGGCGTACACAGCATCGGCATGGGCGTGCTCATCGGTCTGGAGAAGGAATGGCGCACCGACGTCACCATGATGGCATATCACCTGCGCTACCTGCAGAAGCACTACTGGAAGACGAAGTACAGCGTCAACTTCCCACGTATGCGCCCTGCACAGAACGAAGGTTTCCAGCCTAACTGGTTCATGACCGACAAGGAACTGGCACAGGCCACCTTCGCCATGCGCATCTTCGACCACGATGTGGACATCTCCTACTCTACCCGTGAGCCAGCCTTCATCCGCGACAACATGGCGACGCTCGGCGTTACCACCATGTCGGCAGAGTCGAAGGTGAACCCAGGCGGCTACCACACCTACCCACAGGCCCTGGAGCAGTTCACCGTGAGCGACGAGCGCACCGCCAAGGTCATCAATGCACGACTGAAGGAACTGGGTCGCGAGCCAGTATGGAAGGACTGGGATGCCTCATTCGATCTCTTCGGAAACCTGAAGGAAGCCAAGATGGGATAATATGCTAGCTTCAAGGACATACGTTACGAATCCAAGAAACGTAAAAGTAACGAATCCAAGAAGCAAGAAAACAAAAAACTCCGAAGAATCAATAGATTCTTCGGAGTTTTTGTACACCCTTAGGGATTCGAACCCTAGACCCACTGATTAAGAGTCAGTTGCTCTACCAACTGAGCTAAGGGTGCATCTTAGTAATGCTTATTTCTGAAAAGCGAGTGCAAAATTACTGCTTTATTTTGACATGACCAAATCTTTTTGCATTTTTTTGTGATAAAACTTGCATTTTCTTGTCTTATTGGCTCATAATTCAGAAATTTTATCTATATTTGCAGACTCGTAGCGTCCTCATAGGAAGCGAAGAGAGAAACAAAACTAGAAGAAAAGGAAATGCAAATCAACGAGATATTAAGAAATTATTTTGGTTACGACTCATTCCGTCCTAACCAGGAAGCCATCATCCGTGAGGTGATGCAGGGACACGACTGCCTCGTGCTGATGCCTACGGGCGGCGGCAAGAGCCTCTGCTACCAGATTCCGGCACTGGCGATGGAAGGCACCGCCGTGGTCATCTCTCCCCTCATCAGCCTGATGCACGACCAGGTGGAGGCACTCAAGGCGAACGGCATCCCTGCCGAGGCACTCAACAGCGGCAACAATGAGACCGACGACATCATCATCCGTCGCAAGTGCGAGGCGGGCGACCTGAAGATCATCTACGTTTCGCCCGAGAAACTGCTGAGCGAGATACCTTACCTTTTCAGCAACATCAAGATTTCGCTCTTCGCCGTAGACGAGGCTCACTGCATAAGCCAATGGGGACACGACTTCCGCCCGGAGTACTCGCAGCTAGGCTTGCTCCACGAGAACTTCCGTGGCGTGCCCGTGATGGCACTCACAGCCACTGCCGACAAGATAACACGCGAGGACATCATCCGACAGTTGCACCTCGAAGGACCCACCTTCGTGAGCAGCTTCGACCGTCCCAACCTCAGCCTCACCGTGCGCCGGGAGAGCACCAAGAAGGAAAAGCTGAAGTACATCTTCCGGTTCATCGCCCAGCACCGGGAGGATGCCGGCATCATCTACTGCCTCTCCCGAAAGAACACGGAGATGGTGGCGGAGGAACTCAGGGAGGCTGGCGTAAATGCCGCCGCCTATCACGCCGGGCTCTCCAGCCAGGAGCGTAACTCGGTACAAGAGCGGTTCAAGATGGACCAGATACAGGTGGTGTGCGCCACCATAGCCTTCGGAATGGGCATCGACAAGGGCAATGTAAGGTGGGTCATCCACTACAACCTGCCTAAGAGCATCGAGAGTTTCTACCAGGAGATTGGGCGTGCCGGGCGTGATGGCGCCCCTGCCGACACCATCCTCTTCTACTCGATGGCCGACATCATCACCCTGCGCTCCTTCTGCGAGGAGAGCGGACAGCGGGAGGTGAACCTGGAGAAGCTCAAGAGGATGGAGCAATATGCCGAGTCACGGGTGTGTCGCCGTCGCATCCTGCTCAACTATTTCGGAGAGACCAGCGACTGCAACTGTGGCAACTGCGATGTCTGCAAGAATCCGCCTCGCACCTTCGATGGCACCATCCGGGCGCAGAAGGCCCTGAGTGCCGTGGTACGCTCGGGCGAACAGATTGCCGTGGGCACCTGCATAGAGATATTGCGAGGCATGCACTCCCCTGCCGTGCTCAGAAACCACTACAATGAGATGAAGACCTTTGGCGTGGGACACGACACTACGGCAAGAGACTGGCAGAACTATCTGCTGCAAATGCTCCAGATGGGATTTTTCGAGATTGCCTACAATGCCCACAACGCCATGAAGGTGACCGAACTGGGATGGAAAGTACTGAAGGGTGAGCATCATGTGTCGCTCGCCTATATAGAAGAGGACCAGGCAGCCAGCAAGAGGCGAGGTAATGGCATCCCGGTGGTACATGCCGAGCGAGTCCTCTTCCAGAGCGAACGAAAGACAGGGGAAGACAAGAAACTCTTCGAGCACTTGCGCCATGTACGCATGCGCCTCGCCGACGAGCAGGGATATCCTCCCTATATCGTGCTCAGCGACAAGAGCCTACACGAACTGGCGGCAATGCGCCCTACCACACTCGAAGGCTTCGGCATGATACATGGCATCGGCGAATTCAAGGTACAGAAATATGGCAAGATATTCATCCAGGAAATCAAGAAGTTCCTGGGATAAAACAGCAAAAAGGGTATGCCAAGCAGATGTTGGCATACCCTTTTTCTATATTTTTCGAAAGTCTCGAAAATCGCTTCGAGACTTTCGAATCGATTATATCCGAAGTGATTATCCGAAGTTATCGTACATGATGCTCTCTGGGTCTACGCCGAGAGAATCCAAGTAATCGGTAACGGTCTTGATCAACATTGGAGGTCCGCAGAGATAGTACTCGCAATCCTCTGGTGCCTCGTGATCCTTCAAGTAGGTGTCACGGATGCAGTTGACAGCAAATCCCTCGTAGTACTTCACGCCCTGGGCATCTGCCACTGGGTCCTTGCGGTCGAGTGAGAGATGGAAGTGGAAGTTAGGATACTCCTTCTCTAGCTCCCAGAAGTCCTCCAGGAAGAATGCCTCGCCGAGCGCACGGGCACCATAGAAGAAGTGCAGCTCACGGTCGGTGGTATGCAGCGTCTTGGTCATGTGCATAATCTGCGCACGCAATGGAGCCATACCAGCACCACCACCAATCCAAATCATCTCCTTGCCCGAGGTGAAGTTAGGATGGAAGT
>CAVCRI010000006.1:0-38939 GCA_963604545.1 Lachnospiraceae bacterium
AACACACGCCTCAATTGTGGAGCCGTGCCGGCTCCACAACGAGCCGACAAAGGACAAGGGAGGGAAAAGACGGGAATGGGTACCAAAAAGGAGATTGAAATGCCCCAAAAAAGATAAGCCTCCCAACAAGCGTCATCACTTGCTGGGAGGCTTATCTTAATAACTGTGGTTACTAATACTAGCAAAGAAATTGTTACTAAACTAACCAACTGTAAGATTACTTGAACAGACCGTAAAGCTCGGAATCTATCAAGTCGCAAATCTGGCGGAAGTCTTCTGGCTTGTCGGCAAACTCCAAGTTGTCGCCATCCACCACGATGAGACGGCCCTTATAGTTCTTAATCCATTCCTCATATCGGTTGTTCAATCCCTGAAGGTAGTCGATGCGGATGCTCTTCTCAAAGTCTCTGCCTCGCTTCTCAATATGCTTCACGAGCGTAGGGATGCTGCTCTTGATGTAAATCATCAGGTCAGGTAATTTGACCAAACTAATCATGAGGTCGAAGAGGTCGGTATAATTGGCGAAGTCTCGGTCGCTCATCATACCGATGTCATGAAGATTAGGAGCGAAGATGCGGGCGTCCTCGAAGATGGTACGGTCTTGTACGATGGTCTCTTCCGAACGAGAGATTTCCACGACATCATGGAATCTCTTGTTCAGAAAATAGATTTGAAGATTGAACGACCAACGCTCCATATCCTTATAATAATCAGCGAGATATGGATTGTTATCTACTGGCTCGAAGTTTGCCTTCCAACCATAACGTTTGGCAAGCATCTTAGTGAGGGTAGTCTTGCCGCTACCTATATTTCCTGCTATTGCTATATGCATTGATTCAATGAATAATTAAGAATTAATAATTAATAATTAAGAATGAGGCTAGCGCCGTTTATTCTTCTTTTGAGAAGAGACCGAAGAGCTTGGCATCTATCTGGTCGATGATGTCGCCGAATTGCTTGGGATTGTGCTCGAAGTCGAGGTCATCAACATCTATCATCAGCACCTTGCCGTGATACTTGTTGAGGATAAAGTCGTCGTAGAGCTTGTTGATGCCCTCCAGATAGTCTATAGGCATCTTCTGCTCGTAGTCCCTACCCCTCTTCTGGATGTTCTTGACGAGATGGGGAACGGAAGAGCGAAGATAAATCATCAGCTCGGGCATCTTGACCACCTCCATCATCGACTCGAAGAGTTCCATGTAGGTATCAAAATCTCGCTGGTCCATATTGCCCATCGCCTTGTTGTTGGCTGCAAAGACATATACGCCCTCGAAGATGGTACGGTCTTGGATAACCGTCTCCTTGCTGTGCTGTATCTCCAAGAGGTTCTTGAATCGCTGCTTCAAGTAAAAGACCTCCATATTGAGTGCCCAGCGGGGAATGTCCTTATAATAGTCATCGATATAGGGATTGTCGGTCACCGTCTCCAGATACTTTTTCCAACCATAATGCTTGGCGAGCATATTGGTGAGGGTGGTCTTGCCACTACCGATGTTTCCTGCTACTGCTATGTACATTTATTCCAATGAATAATTAAGAATTAATAATTAATAATGTGGCTTGCGCTCAACTTGCCCACATTCTGATTGTGCAAAAGTACAATAAATATTTGGGATAAACAAAAAAATCCAAGCAAATCATTCGTTTGCTTGGATTTTTATATCATTCTAAGAATTTAATATTCTCGCTCGATGAGTTCGAGACACATACGGCTGTTGTGATAAGGACACTTCCAGAAACCTGCCTTATCATCCTCCTTGTTGATGCTTCCATCCTCCAGGATTGCCCAGTGCCACTCACCGTTTTTCTGGTCCATGAGGTGCTTAGCCACATAGCTCCAGCAGCGGATGGCTACCTCCAGGTTCTCGTCGGTGCGGAAGTACTGGTAGAGGTCGATGTGACCGATGATGTTCTCACACTGCACCCACCACTGGCGCTGTAGGTCGTACTTATCGCCATCCTTCCAGTGCTCGTATACCATACTGCCGTCAGGACGCAAGCCCTCATCAGCAGCCTCGGCAATACGACGGATGATGCGCTCTATCTTATGGAGAACTTCCTTATCGCCCAATACGAGGGCTGTCTCGTGGAGCAACCAAGAAGCCTCGATGTCATGACCGTAGCTCTCGATGTTGCGCTTACCCTCCCACTCGTCGTTGAAGAAGAGGTCGAGATGATAGGTCTCGGTATTGAGAAGCTTATCGGTAAAGATGTCGAGCAAGTTGCGAATGCTCTTCTCCAGTTCTGGAGTCTTCCATACACGATAGAGATTGGTATATGGTTCGATGATATGGAGATGGGTGTTCATGGTGCGAGAACCATTCTCATCCTTATCGGAAAGGCGCATGTCGGCGATAGGATTCCACTCACGGGTCAAAGCCTCGATATAGCCATTGTTTTTGGCATCAAAGGCATGCTTCTCGATGTCGTGATAAAGGGAGATGGCGATGTCGAGGGCCTCCTTATCGCCTGTGGCACGGGCATACTCTGAGAAGCCATAGATGGCGAATCCGATGGCGTATGTCTGCTTCTTGGTATCGAGCGGATTGCCCTTATAGTCCACACTCCAGTAGATGCCGCCATATTCCTTGTCGAGGAAGTGGTCGCGAACATACTCCTTGGCACGGGTGGCTGCCTCCAGATACTCAGGCTTCTTGAGAACACGGTAAGCTGCGGAGAATGCCCAGAGGATGCGGGCGTTCATCACAGCTCCTTTCTCTGCCTCTGGATGCACTTGGTCGTTGCCATCCACACGGCCATAAAAACCGCCGTTTTCCTTGTCCACGACCTTGTCGAGCCAATAATTCAGGATGTTGTTCTCCAGAACATCCTTCATCGTTTGTTTCAAATTTTCCATTTATCTATAGTGATTATTAGTTATTTCTTGATTGGGAACTTCCAAGCCAATACCATTAAGAGGAAGGCGATGGCAGCTGGGAAGAGCGAGAACAATGACCATACCATGGTGAGCACAGAGTCGGTGACACTGGCTGGGTCTATCATCGTGTTACCCATCTTATCGGTAATCATGTTGGCACCTGCCCAACCCAAGAAGATGGCGATGAGCGAACCGGAGATGGCTGTACCAAACTTCTGGCTCATAGTACCTGAGGAGAATATCAAACCTGTGGCTGATGTGCCGAAATGCTCAGTGTGATAGTCTGCTACATCGGCATACATAGACCACAAGAGTGGTGAGTAGATACCGATACCCATGGATGTCAAGATGACGAGTCCTATCATCACCCAGATGTAAGCTGGGTCCATTGGGATGAAGAAGAATGCCACTGACAATACCAAGCAAAGGGCTGCTGACCAGAAGAATGCCATACGCTTGCTGCCTACCACACGGGTAAACCAAGGAGACACGCCTCCGAAAATCATACAGGTAACCTCACCGAATGCCATGAACACGGTATAGTTGATAATCAATCCCTCGATAGTTACATTGCCATGCAAGCAGTAGTCGAACATATATCCAGCCACGGCATAACGGAAGCCATTGAAGAAGTTGGTACATACGGCGATGGCGGTCATATAGATCCATGCCTTGTTGTGTACGAGGTCAGCAAACTGATGGAAAGAGAATTTCTCTGCGCGTTTTGGCTTCAGACGCTCCTTGGTCAAGAGACCGCAAGCCAAGGTCATCACGGCTGCCACGATACCCAGCACGGCACCGATAACGGCATACTGATGAGCATCTGTTCCACCTACCATCTTCTGGAGATAAGGGAATGAGAGCAAGGTGACGAAGCCCATGGCGTAAGCTCCTACCATACGGAAGGAAGAGAACTGGTTCTTCTCATCATCATTGTCGGTCATCACACCGAGCAACGAACCGTAAGGCACATTCACCATCGTATATACAGCCATCATCATGAGATAGAGGGCGTAAGCATAGATACGCTTGCCCACAGGACCGAAGTCTGGGGTATACAACAAGAGTGCGAATATCAATCCAAAAGGAATGGCACCATAGATAAGCCAAGGACGATAGGTTCCGAAGCGACTCTGGGTACGGTCGGCGAGACTACCCATCAATGGGTCGGTCACCACATCGAACATACGAGCTATCAGCATCAGCACGGCGGCATCAGCGAAGGAAAGTCCGAAGACATTGGTAAAAAACAAAGGAAAGGCAATAGACATCACCTTCCATACGATACCACCCGCAGCGGCATCGCCCAGTGCGTAAGCAATTTTTTCTTTAATACTAGCCATTTTCTAATTTTAATTAAAAAGAGGGATTCTTCCCTCATTCGTACTATTTATTAATACGAACAAGGGAAAAGAATCCCTACAATCTCTATTACCTTAACTACTTACCTAATGTCTTCTTATTCTTTGCTACCAATGCCTTGATCTTCTCCACAGAGAACTGGGTGCGGTAGTCATCCTTTGGAGTGTTCATGCAGTAATCTACCAAGCGGTCGATGGTAGATGTAGCCACGTGCATGCGAGTATCTGAAGATGCATAGTAGATGAATACCTTGCCATCCTCATCTGCAATCCAACCGTTGGCGAACACTACGTTCATCACATCACCGATGTACTCACCACCCTCTGGTACGAGGAGATAACCACCTGGCTCTGCGATAACCTTGGTTGGGTCCTCCAAAGAGGTCATGTACATATAGAGCACATAACGAAGACCACTGGCGCAACCACGCACACCGTGTGCCAAATGCAACCATCCCTTATCGGTCTTGATTGGGTGAGGCCCCTCACCGTTCTTCACCTCCTGGATAGTATGATAGTGACGAGCGTTGATAATCTTCTCTTCCTTGATTTCTGCGTGAGTGATGTCGTCAACGAGTGCCCAACCGATACCACCGCCTGAACCTGTGTCGATGAAACCATCCTGTGGACGAGTATAGAAAGCATACTTGCCATCTACGAACTCTGGATGGAGAACCACGTTACGCTGCTGACTCTTGGTCTTGAGGTCTGGAAGACGCTCCCAGTTAACCAAGTCCTTGGTACGAGCGATGGCAGCAGTAGCAGTAGCTGCACTGAGGTCGCCTGACTGAGAATCATCGTGACGCTCTGCACAGAACACACCATAGATGTAACCATCCTCATGAGCGGTAAGGCGCATGTCATAGATGTTTGTAGCAGGAACAATGTCCTCTGGCATGGTGATAGGCTCATCCCAGAAACGGAAGTTGTCGATACCGTTAGGACTCTCAGCTACAGCGAAGAAGCTCTTACGGTCAGCACCCTCTACACGTACAACGAGCAAGTACTTGCCATTCCACTTGATGGCACCTGAGTTCAAAGTAGCGTTCATCATGATGCGCTGCATCAGATAAGGGTTGCTCTTCTCATCGAAGTCATAGCGCCACTCCAATGGAGTATGTTCTGCTGTCAAGATAGGGTTCTTATACTTTTCGTAGATGCCATTGCCCCACTCTACTGGTTCATTCTTGCGGCTCAACAATTCCTCATGATGAGCGCGAAATGCTTTCACTTTGTCTTGAAATGTTGTCATATCTATATTATTTTATTTTTCTCTTTATTTTTTACTTTTTTACCTTTTTACTTTTTACCTTTTTACTTTTTTACCTTTACAATGTCCTTTACGAATAATACTTTCTTCTGCTTCTTGAAGGCTTGGAAATCCTTCACGATGTCGCCATCGCCAACACCTGGCAGATAAGCTTCCTCCTGAGGTTTGTCCCAGGCATTGCGCCAGAAGAGCACATAACTAACCTGATACTTCTGGAGCACAGGCCAAAGGGCTTGGGTAAACCAGTCCTTCTTCTGAGAGATGCCTCGGCAACCGGTCTCGGTGAGTGCCGCCATCTTGTTAACCTTCTTGGCAGCAGCCATCATCACATCCATCGTCTCGGTGAGGTTCTTCTGATAGTTGGCATCGTTGTTGTCAAACTCGTAGATGTCTACGCCCACGAGGTCAACGAACTGCTCTCCAGGGAAACGCTCCAAGAAGAGGTCGACGGTCTTCTGGTCGCTGAGGTTAGGAGACCAAGCCCAAACGATATTGTTGCATCCTGCCTTAGTAAGTGTGTGATAGGTCTTTGCGAATAGTTGGCTATATTGCGCAGGAGTACAACTGTTGGTGCCCCACCAGAACCAACCGCCATTCATTTCATGCCATGGACGGAAGATAACAGGCACCAGTTTGCCGTCTTTAGTCTTGAGAGAGAGGATGAAGTCGGATACCTTCTTGAGCCAGCTATCAAACTTCTGTTGTTGAGCGCCACCATCGAGGACAGCAGCCACAGCATCTCCCTTAGGGTCCCAGGCATTCTCGCCTGTAGCAGGATTCCAAGGATGCCAACTCAAGGTAACGATACCGCCACGCTCATGCTGGGCGATAATCTCCTTGCGCATACGGTCGAAAGAAACGCCATCAAGGTTCTCCTTGCTATCCAGCTCCAACTTACCGAGGTCGAAACCCATCACGGCAGGATAGTCACCAGTAGTGAGGAGCACGTCACTCTTACCCTCATCCCATTTCCAAGTGGTACCATATACAGGATCATCCTGATGACCGAGCATGATACCTTTCTTGATGATTTTCTGCAAGCGAGCCTTCAACTGCGCCGCAGGTGTATCGCAGCATTTCTTCTGGCAGCAAGAAGCTTTCTCTGTCTGGATAGATGCGCCAGTCACGCCATCCACCTGAGCCATCGCCCCTTGCATCGCCATCAAGCAAGCTGCACTTAACAATATTTTCTTTACCATATATCTATTTCTTTAAATTTTTAATTAGCCAATCTTGCCATTCATCCCATTGCTCCTGATACCAATAATGGCCTGTCATCTGATAGACGCTCAGTGTCTTTGGAGCCTTCACGATGTTGTAGAGTCCGTAAGAAGATGTAGGAGGAACCACCTCGTCATTATATCCGAAGCTATACCAGCCCGGAACGGTGATGCGGCGAGCGAAGTTGACACCATCATAATAGCGGGCAGCCTCCATTCGAGCCTTCTCTATCTCTGAGAGCTTGCACTCCTTGTAAGCAGCCCCTTGCGCCTTGTCTTCGTTATAGAAGTAGTGAGGCCAACCGCCAGCTACACCATGAGTTTCAGCCTCATAGTCGCACATAGCATCATGCACGGCAGCGAGGAAAGTGATGCGCTTATCGAGGGCAGCTACTGCAAGAGAGAGGAATCCACCCTGCGAAGCACCAGTCACGCCGATAGTCTTTCCATTCCACTCTGGCAGAGAGGCGATATAATCGACGCCCTTCACCGCACCTGTGATGATGCGCTTATAGGCATTGCGGTCACGATTTTCGAGATTGGTGTCCCAGTAACCATTCAAAGCCCCCTGCAAGAGGTCATCATACACCTGTTGTTGCATGGTAACAGGAATGCCGTGTACTCCTATTTCGAGCACGATGCACTCGGCAGGAGCCGTATAGGTATCGCCACTATAAGGACGAACACCAGCACCCGGCACACGGAGCAAGGCTGGATACTTGCCTTCCTTCACCGGAACACTCAAGATGCCATACATCTTGGAGCCCCAATGGTTGTTATTATAGCTTATCTCATATACATTCTTATCCTTGGTGCAACGCTCAGGCAGGAGCACCTTTGTAGGGTTGAGGTCTGTCTGTCGAGCCTCCTCCAAAGCCTTCTTCCAGAAAGCATCGAAATCCTTAGGCTCTTGGCAGAAAGGCTGCACTTTCTCAGGAGAGAACGCAGCGGTGCAAAGCCCCTCATAGTCCTTACCACCCACGTGGGCAGTCACCTTGATGCGATAGAAGCCAGGCTTACTCATTGCCCCCGTCCATTTCATCGTTCCGTCCTTGAGGGTAGCATTTTTCTTTGTATCTGGATACATCACGGGGCCAGCCACGTAATCCACCTTTACATTATTCAATAAAGTACCACTCTTGCGAACGTTGACTACAAAGTTAGCCTTCTCGCCCACCGTGTAGTTCCAGTCTTGATGGTCAGGTGTTACAGTAACAACGATGTTGTTGCCTCTAATTTGTGCGCTCATGCTCAAAGAGCCGAGCGCACTCATTAGAACACCTATAATTATTAACCTAAAAACCTTTGCTATATTATTCATTGTTATATTGTATTGTTATACTTGTTAGTTGTAACATGTTTAGCTCATTGTAATAACATGTTTTGGTTTTACGGTTGCAAAGATAGAACAAATTCCCGAATAACACATGTATTATTTTGCTTAATGATTATACTTTCTTTGCAAAGTGCAAAAAGATATATGATTTTATACTATTTTAGGCAAAACAAAACGGTGGAAAGTCCTCTATTTCGATAACTTTCCACCGTTATATATCATGAAACCCAAACTTATTGTTCAAGTTTCATCTTTCGCATCTATGTTATTTGCGAACTTCTCTATGTTATTTGCGAGCTTCCACCAATGCATTGATGATAGCTTCCTCTGTCCATTCCTGGGTGCTGCGATCCAACAAACCCATCCACCAAAGTCCAGCAGTATGCTTCTGGTTGCACTGCTCCATGAAGAAGCTAGCATACTTAGCTCGCTCTGCCATCTCTGGGTGATCACCAATTGCACCAAACTCACCAAAGAAATAAGGAATGGCGAGGTCAGAGCAACGCTTGTCCACACGGTTGAAGATGTCTGCAATCTCTGTTTTCTGGTCATCACCGAAGTCATAGATATAGTACTTCTCGTTCTCATCTATCTCCTTCTTGGTAGATGCGCTCTCACCGTCCTGATGTCGATTTCCATTGCAGAACCAATAAGGGTCGTAGCTATGGAAGGTAGCGCAAAGGTGATGCTTGGCAGGGTCGGTAGGAACCTGAAGTGCATCCAACGCAACCTGTGTAGTTCCATCAGCATAAGTAGAAATCAAGAGGTTGCGATACTCATTGTTGCCTCCTGTGGCACGAACGACATCTACGAAGTCTTGCTGTAACTTAGCGATGGTCTGATAAGCGACATCGCCTGCACTTGGTGCAGTCCAAGAAGACTCCTTGTTCAGGATTTCATTGAAAGACTCGAATATCAACTTCTCGTCATAATCCTTGAACTCTGTAGCAATCTGTTTCCAGATAGCCTGATAAACCTTGGTTACATTCTCATAGTCTGCACCAGCATGAAGCCAAGCAGAGTTAGGGTCACCACTCTTATTATTGGCACCGGAGTCGTGCTGGATATTAATGATGCAATACATTCCTGCATCATATACCATATCCACCACAGCCTTGACACGGCTCATCCAAGCTGCATCTATGGCATAATCAGCATCGTTGCCAGTATACGTCTTCTTGAATTTAGGGATATGAGGATACCATGTTACAGGGATACGAATCACGTTGATGCCCTTAGCCTTCAATGCCTCGATGGTGGCTGAGGTTATTTCTGGCTGTCCCCATGCAGTCTCATAGTCCTTTGGAGTAGTGCCATGCCACCATGAGCCATAAGGATTAGACTCCAGGCTGTTGCCCATGTTGTAACCCAGCTTGAAGTTTTCCACCATAGTCCAAGCACTTTCATGGCCATCAGACTCGCCAACGCCAGCCTGGGTCAAAGCGATAGACTTTGTCAGAGAACCAGCATTTACTGTAAGTGTTGTCTGGCGGTCTTCCGACAAGTTTTTCTTAACGGTCACCTTGAAGTAAGAGCGGTAATTAGAGGCTGTGGAATCAGAGATATTCCAACCATAGCCCTCACTTGGCGTCACGCTTACCCATGCAGTGTCAGCGGCAGGTACAGAAACTGTCCAATCCGCATCAGTGTTCACACCTAGCATCATGGAAGTCTCTCCCAAAGGCAATGCGAGGGATTCGATCGTTGCACCATCCTTGGTAATAGCCAAGCCACTCGCGCCATTGCCATTATCACTGTCCGAGCAGCTCTGCATGAAGAGAGCTGCCACGAACAGGAGTGCGAAACTAAATATATTCTTTAATTTCATAATCTTTCAGTTTTACTTTTTAGGAATGTAAATCACACGGATGTTATCGAGCTTCACATCAATCTTACCAGAAGTAGTACTCTGGTTGATGCTCTGGATGCGGAACTGGTTAAGTCCTACGGTCTTGATGTCTGAGAACGACTTGCCGGCATAGCAAGCGAACTTGCTCAATGGAACGACTGCACGATACCACTGGTTCTTATAGTATTTGCCGTTGATGTCCTGGAGAACAGGTCCGTCAGGATACTTACCCGTCTGACTGTCATAATCAGCCCACTCGAAGTTGTCATACTGATTCTCTGCATCACCCAATGGCTGAATCATGTAGCGGAGATAGCCCCAGAAGGAACCATTGTTATAGTCGCCCGCATCATAAACATTCATGGTGAAGTAGAGCTCATCTGCTGTTGCAGAAGCAGGGATGTTGTCAGAGAATGAGAATGAGTTGCCATTCCAGTCCTTGCGGAAGTAAACCATCGTACCCCACCACTGCTGATACTCTGTTGCCACATCAATATGCGCATACTTGCCATCGGCATTGGCTGCTTTTTCATAAGAAGCGTTAGGTCCCCAACCGTTATCGGTGGCGTCATCGTTGTCGAAGGTGGTCAAGATAGTACCATAATCGTAGAAACGCTCCACGCTTGCCGTTCCAGCCGGGTTGGTTACGGTCAGGGTCATGCTGTTACCCTCAATGGCTGGTTTCTTCTTGAATGGGATATAGATGGAATCCTCTGATTCCGAGATGGTATAGTCGCCATCGGCTTCCTTCAAGGTCACATCGCCATAAGTAATCTGGTCTACCTGTGTGAAGTCACGACCTGTCAAAACAAGAGTCTCTCCAATCTCTGGCATATCATTAGAGCATGACATGATGACTGGCTTGCCTGGCAAGTAGTTGAAGTTCAAGTACACCGTACCTGCGGCACACTCAAATACCAAGGCTCCATGCTCTGGGGCTCCCTGAGGCACAGTTACATCGACAACAGAAGTCGTGCGATAAGCCTGATTCTCTGGATTGATGGCGTGGTCTGCCTTCACTGTCTTATACTGACACTCTACATGGTTACCCGGCACTTCCTTCCAAACGGTGGTGTCGAGTGCATCGCCCGTAACATCGGTCAAGTAGACTTTCTCGATGTCCACGAGGTTATAACCATAAACGGTCATCTCATCGCCTGCATTACGTGGGTAAAGGGCTGCGATGCGAGACAGGGTTGGATAAGGAGCCAATATCTTGAACTGATAGACGGCTGTACCATGTGAGGTCTCAATGCGAATCTCATCCTTCAAGTCACTGTTGAAGGCAGAAAGTTTGAAGCCTTTCTCCTCGGTTGGGATGGTGACGATGAGGCTGTGTGAGGTGTTCATCGTTGAGTTGAAGCTCACACTCTGGTCGTTGATGTAGACATTGCGCACATCGCTCAGGTTATTACCCATGACGGCAATCACCGAACCACAACCAGCCTTACTGAACAAACTGTCGGCTTTCTCTGGGTCGCAAGAGCGTACACCTGTAATCTCTGGTGTGCCATAGCCCTCCTCGTCGTCCTTACAAGAAGTAAAGGTCATCGACAACACAGCCAGGAGGAGCATTGCGAGCAAGCCGAATCTATGCTTGATTATATTCTTATTCATAAGATGATTATCTTTTTAATAATGTTTATTCTTTGTTTGTTACATCCCAAGTAAAGTCGTATGCCACAGGTGCCTGACTCAGGTACTTGTTCTGGATGACATCACTCTCAGGATATGGCATGAAAATATTGTTCTCGGAGAGAACTACAGCCTGATAGCCAGTAACATACTGAGACACCAGCTCATTGACATTGTAGCTGTATTTGTCTCCCTTGGCAATAGCTGTATTATCGTCCTCGCTCGCTGCCAACTTATCGTTCCAATATACATGGCCCTCAGCGTCCTTGATATACCAGGTACCTGTGCCTGGAGGGATGACGCGATAAGAGAAGGTGCCGTCACCGTTTGCATAGAGACTGTTCTCGCGAATCTCGAACGCACGATGCTGGGTGCGGTTGAAGTAGTTGAGCATGGTCTGTGGCTTCCAGCGATACCAGGTCACCATGTCCCACCAGTTGAAGTACTCCATGCAGAACTCTATGCGGCGCTCATTGATGAGGTCCATCAGGCTGATGCTTGCAGGGTGAACAGCCACCTTGCGGGCACGGTTGTGTACAGCCTCGAAAGCAGTCAAAGCCTCTGGGTCTGAAGTACTCTCATTGTTGCCGAGGATAGCCTCTGCCTTCATCAGGTAGACATCAGCCAAACGCTGGATGTATGTGTTCAGTGGCGATGCCATCTGTGCCAATGAGGCTGGCTCCACATCAGCCTTGGTTCCGAGCACGCCCTTCTTACACTGCATCCAGTTATGCTTATAGGTGTAACCACCGTCTGCCTTCTTGATGTAGTCATAGTAGCAGTTAGGTGAGAACCAGGTTGCCTTTCGGCGGATAGAGTCGGCTGGGTCGGCATTGTAGAGGTCGATCATGTCGCAAGAAGGCGAAAGGTTACCGCCCCATACGTTTACATCCGTTACCTCTGGGAATGCCAAGTCTGAGTATGTGGCGTTCATGGCACCCCACTCTCCAGAGTTTGGACTAGCCCAACGCATTGCCAATACAGTCTCGCTGTTATCATTGTTCTGAGCCTTGAAGAGGTCCTCGTAATTGTTCATCAATGAGTACTGACCGCTCTTGATAACATCATCGCAAAGCTCCTTCACCTCTTGCAGGGTGGCTGTGTTGCGCTGGTGGTCGGCAGTAGCGCCTTCCTCCCAACCGCTCTGTGCCAAGAGTGCCTTTGCCAAAGCTGCTTTAGCAGCATACTTAGAAGGATGATGGTCTACGCCTGTCTCAGGCAAGAGCTGGGCAGCCTTGCGGAAGTCACGCACGATAAACTTCAGCACATCAGCCTCGGTGTTCAATGGCTGGATAGGATTCTGTACCAACTTGTTGTTGTCCTCGAAGAGGATGTTGTCGCCCCAGCCACGGAGCAAGTAGAAGTAAGCCCAACCTCTCATCAGGTAGCACTCACCCTCGGCAGCATCCTTCACAGAAGGGGTCACGCTGCTGGTACAATATTGCTCCAGGTTGGCGAGCGTAGCATTACTCATGGTCACCACATTGTAGAGGGCAGACCATGCCAAGCTCAACTCCTCGGTCAAGGCTGTAACCTTGAAGTTGGCGAACTCTGCGTTTACGTATGGGTTCCAACCGTCATTGGCACGGAAAGAGCCCATACCTATCAGGGCGCGACGGTTGAAGTTGAACCAAGCCTTGTTGTAGAGAGGCTCAACGCCTTTTCTCACAGCATCATCCGAAGAATAGAATGTCGGAGCTGTATAATTGCCAGATGGTGTCTTGTCGAGGAAGTCGGAGCCACAACTTATAGTCATGAGCGAAAGACCCGCTACGGCAGTTGCCATCAATATATGTTTTGTTTTCATCTTGAAATCGAATTAATATTAGAACTGTAACTTCAAACCGAATGTATAGATTCTCTGTGATGGATAACGGTAGTTATCAATGTTCTGGAGAATCACACTCTGACCGCTGGCACCAATCTCTGGGTCGTAGCCGTCATAACCTGTAATGGTAAACAAGTTCTGGATGTTACCATATACAGAGAGGCTGCCGATGCCCAATGGAGCCAACCACTTCTTAGGGAAGTTGTATGTCAGGGAGATAGACTTCAAGCGGAGGTAAGAGCCATCCTCTACGAAACGGCTGCTCACACGGTTGTTGTCATTCTGGCTCTGACCCGCTGTACTGATGCGCTGAACGCTGGCAGTAGTTGGGTTGGTTACATATACATTATTAATATCTGTGGCTGAGCCGTTAGGGTCGATGAGACCTACCTTGGCATAGTTTGCCACTTCCTTCATCATGTTACCATACTTCTCTGGGTTGGTATGCTGCTGGCGAACATAGTTGTAGATGTCGCCTCCCACACTACCGTTGATGAAGAAGCTGAAGTCGAGGTTCTTCCAAGAGATGGTATTGTTCAAGCCGAAGGTAAAGTCTGGGTTAGGGTCGCCGATGAAGGTACGGTCGTTGTTGTCAATCTTACCGTCGCCATTCACATCCTCGAAGATATAGTCACCTACCCAGATGCTGTTAGGAGCGATAGGATACATGTTGCCATCGCCATCAGCAGGACGAGGTGTAGGAACCTTGTTGCCATTGGAATCCAAGAGGAACTCAACCTTGCTGTTCTTCTGGTAGAAGTCGTCGGCGTTCTGGTACATGCCTATTACCTTGTAACCGTAGAAGCGACCTACAGGACCGCCAATCTTGGAGAGGGTCAAGGTCTCTGTGCCGATGTTTCCGGAGATGGTAGCATCGTCGCTGTTCAGGGCTGTCAACTTGTTGCGGTTGATGGAAAGTGTGGCACCTGTGCGCCAAGACCAGTCACCCTTGTTGATGTTGACAGTGTTGAGGGTAAACTCGATACCCTTGTTCTCGATGGAACCCGTGTTCACCCAAGGTGCGCTCATGCCCTGCCAGTCGTTGTTGATGACATATGAAGGGAGGGCAGCCTCCATCAAGAGGTTGTCGGTCTTCTTCAGATAAGCATCCACGATAAACTCGATGCGGTTGTCGAGGAAGGCGAAGTCCATACCCACGTTCCATGAGTTGGTACTCTCCCACTTCAAGTCTGGGTTAGGGAAGCGTGCTGGATAATAACCTGTACCCCAAGCTGTTGCCACGTTGTTCATGGTTGCGCCATAAGCATAAGAGCCTGTGCTCTGGTTACCTACGAGACCCCAACCGAGACGGAGTTTCCAGTTGCTCAACCACTTAATATCTTTCATGAATGGTTCCTGGGTGATACGCCATGCCAATGCAGCTGATGGGAACCAACCCCAACGGTTATTCTTACCGAAGGATGAAGAACCATCGGTACGGAGCGTAGCGGTAATGAGATAGCGATCCAAGAGGTTATAGTTCAAGCGGCCGAAGTAAGACTCAATTGCCCAAGGTGTTCCATCGTCACCAGAGTTAGTGGCTGTAGATGAGTCGCCCACGCCAAGGGAATGGAGACCATCAGAGATGTAACCCTTGCGAGAACCGCTCAAGCTCTCCCAGTTACCCCACTGAGCCTCATGACCCAACATAACCTGGAAATGGTTATGCTTGAATGGATCGAAATCGTATGTAGCATACTGCTTGAAGGCTGTATACTTGCTCAATGTCTTGGTACGAGTGCTCTGGCTCTCTACCTTAATATTACCATAGCTATACTCTGGCACGAAATAGTAAGAATTGCCCCAACCACGGTTGCCACCATATTCGATACGGATGTTCAAGCCCTTAATAGGCTTGATGTTAGCAAACACGTTGTAGTCCAACTGGTAGTTGTTGGTGCGGTTTTCCTTCATGTTAGCCTCAAAGATAGGGTTGCTATATGAAGTGTTGAAGTCATTAGCCTCTGGCACACCATAGCTTCCGTCAGGGTTGCGGGCAGCCACATCAGGGAACTGGTTCAAGGCTGTATTGATGACATCATTCTCTGAGAAAGTCAGGGTCTGCTTGGTGTTAGAATAAGCAGTATTGAAGCCTATCTGTACGTATTTATTGACATTCACGTCAAAGTTGGCACGGAAGCTGGCACGGGTAAAACCAGAGCCTACACCCACACCGTCCTGGTCAAGATAACCGCCAGAGAGGGAGTAGTGCATATCCTTGTTACCACCATTCACGTTGACAGCATGGTTCTGCATGAAGGCTGTCTGGAAGAGTTCCTTCTGCCAGTCGGTACCATTGGTCAAGAGAGAAGGATCCTTGAAGTCTTCACGGACACCATAGCCACGTGCGGTCTGACGAGCATTATAGAAGTCGGCATATTCCTTGAGGTTCATCACATCAAGGTACTTAGGGATTGCCTGCCAACCAACATAGCCATCGTATGAAATCTGCGCCTTACCGTCCTGGCCACGCTTGGTGGTAACGAGTACGACACCATTGGATGCACGAGAACCATAGATAGCGGTTGCTGACGCATCCTTCAATACCTCGATAGAGGTAATATCCGAAGGGTTGATACTTGCCAAGACAGAAGTATTGCTGCTGGTGTTACCACTGACAGGAATACCATCGATGACATAGAGAGGCTCGTTGCCATTGAATGAGTTGATACCACGAATCTGTACGGAGATACCACCACCAGGGGCACCTGAGTTCTGGGTTACCTGCACACCGGCGATACGACCCTGCATCGCCTGCTCCATGGAGGTGTTGACACCTTGCTTGATAGCCTTTTCGTCGATGCTAGCTACAGAACCCGTCAAGTCGGAACGCTTCATGGTACCGTAACCTACGACAACGACCTCATTCAAAGAGTGTGTGTCTTCCGTCATTACAATTTCCAACTTGCCGTTGGCTGGGACCTTTGCCGTCTTGTTGGCAAAGCCAATGTAAGAGATTTCAAGTGTCTGGCCTGGCTTGGCATTGATGGAGAAGTTACCATCCATGTCAGTTACAGCACCCACACCATTTACGCCCTTAATCTTGACAGAAGCTCCAATAACCGTCTCTCCGTTGGCATCGGTAACAGTACCTGTCACCTTGCTTTGGGCAGCAGCAGTCAATGGCAACAACATCATCAAGGACAGTGCTAGAGGTCTGGCAAAGACTGTCTTGCACTTGGAATTTAATCTGTTGTGACTCATAATTTAAATTGTTAACTTATTTGTTTATTGTTTATATTCATTTAAGCATTGGTTGGTCCCTCACGAAGAACCATTTTCTATCATTTACAGTATTGGTTGCGTTTCAAGGGTGCAAAGATAAGGAAAATAGCGGCAACCGACAAATACTATTTTGCTCATCTTTTATATTATATAAGAAAAAAGAGAGTGGCACCATCCATTTGGTTATCCACCCTCCTTCCGTAACTAATCTTAACTATTATTTCTGCACAAATTTCTTTCCATTCTGGATGACAACGCCCTTGTATGACTTGTCTACCTTCTGACCTGCGAGGTTATAGATAGGAGCGTTGACGTTTGCCTTTGGAGCAATGACTGCGCTAGAGATGCCTGTTGAGATTTCTTCAACTGTCTTGCTGGTCAAGTATATCTTATTAACTACGATTGTAGTCTCCTCTATATCATCCTGTCCATACTCTTCACCATCAGGCTTGTTCAAGTTTTGGAAAGCATAAACATTCAAAGTCTTAAACTTGGAAATGTCAAAGGTGTAAACCTTAGCCTCATTGGAATCAAACTCAATGGAATTATCCTTAGACTCTGTTCCATCTGTCAAGACACCCTGGATAGCAACCTTGCCCTTACCTGTAATGGACTTAATATCAAATACCAAAGTATTGAAGTCGCTGACATCCGTAGCTAGCCAGTTTTGATCCCAACCCCAATCCTTGGCTTTCAAGGTATGAGTCTTATCTGTCTCCAATTCTTTTGACTTTTCAATCTTGTCGGCAGCAGCCTTGGCTGCCTCATACTCTTCCTTGGAAGCAAAATAAGCTGCCTTTATCGTAATCGTACCTGGAGTATTTTTGTTTTGCAGAGCAACGGCATTAACTGTTGCAGAATGGTTAGCATCCAACTCTACCGCTAAGATACCACCGGTAGGATTAACAGAACATTCACCGGTTGATGTGTAAAAATTGTCACCCCACTGACCTGTTGTTCCATCCTTTTCATACTGCGCAATCAAGTTCACATCGCCACAAGTTCCGGCAGTATACTCTACAACTACATAGGCAAATGCCGATTTATCAGCATAAACATCCTTGCCGCTATCATCTTGTGACCCATAATTGACACCCTTCCAAGACCAAGTGCCCTCAAAGGTGACAACTCCATCAGTCGCAATGCCTGAGATATCAATATCTTCCTTGGCACTAATGGTTAACGCTGCAAATGCAGCCACAGCTAGAGTAAAAAACTTCTTCATAAGCTTTTAATTTTTATAGGTTTATAATGTTAAAATTGTTCATTTATCAATTAGGTTGAAATTTTTCCTTTATGGGGACAAAGTTACTTTAAATTTTTGAAAATCTATAGTATTATTTTGTCGAATATTCATACATTTTTGCTCAACTTCGAAATGTACCAAACCGTCTCCTTCGGTGGAACTTTTTGTCTCTGCCTAGGAAACTTTTCGTCTCTGACTAAGGCAGTTTTCGTCTCCTTAAGGAGAAAATCCACTCGTTAACGGCACAAAAACACATCAAATTAAGCACAAATTCACCCGAAAGGGGAAACAAATTCACCCCAAAAGGGAAACGAATTCACCCCAAAAGGGGCAAAAGATGAGAGATGGGTGAGGGATGGGTGAGGGATAGAAGCCATTTTCAGCCTCATCCATCACCCGTTCACCAACTACTAACTTTCAATATGTCTGATACTTACATTCATTCTTGCCTCAAAAGGTGAGGGATGTGAGGGATTTTTTCGCAAAACTTTTTCTTACGTGTATAGACAAGATTACTTGCCAATACTATTCATCCTAATTACTTGCCAATACTATTCATCCTATCCACCTCAGCCTTCACCACCTTGAGCGTGCTGGCATCCGAAGAGAACACCGAGTTGAGTCCTTGTGCTTCCTGGGCTGGGTCACCCGTGTAGTCGTCACCCACCTGCCACTGCTCGTGCTGAGGATTGGCGAAGCCACCCCAAGCCCAGAAGTTGCAGCCAGCGAAGTAACCACCCGAGGCAGCATTGTCACCAACCAGGCTGAACACATATTTATAATAGCCGTCGCGACCCTCGGTCGTAGATTTTGTGGAGAAAGAGAACCCATCCCTTGGATAGCCAAACTCCTCCATGACCAAAGGTTTCTTGATTCGAGCACAGACGGCAAGGTGCTCATCAATATACTCCTTGGTATTCTTGCAAGATACACCCAAGTCATCGATGAGATGGTCTTTTCTTGCCCAACTCCAGTTGTAAGGCCAAAGGTGGATGTTGCAATAATCCACATTCTTGTCTGCCGAGATACGCTCCCAGCAGTTGATGTCGCCCTCGCATCCCCATTTGCCTTCACTTCCGATGGAGATCAAATGGTTCTTGTCGAGGGAACGAATCAACTTGCTAGCCTCTGCCAGCCATTTTTCAAAATCTGGCAACGCCTCCGTGCTGAACGCACGAGGCTCATTGCCTATTTGCCATGACATGATGGCTTCATCATCTTTATACTTTTTCTTTGTATATCTATTGGTTCTCGTAAGTATGAATTTCACATAGTCATAGAAGAGCTGATGGGCCTTCTCGCATGAGGCGTACTTGGAGACAAAGCTCATGAAGGCAGGATAGCCATCCTCGTTAGGGCGAGGTGCCTTGCCCATGCCAGCCTGCTCCAGGTAATAGCCATAGCCCCCACTCCATTCCCAGGAGTTGTTGAGATAGAGCACAGCCACCATCTTTCTCTTTCCCATCTCCATGAGCAGATAGTCAAGGCCTGCCAAGATGGTGTCATTGTAAACACCCGGAGCCTCCTGCAAGGTTGGCTCCACCTTGGTCTTTACGCCACGCTTGCCATCCGACCCGACGAGGATGCGAAGGTTGTCGATGCCCATGGACTTCATCTTGTCAAGCTCCTGGCACAGGCGCTGGCGATTACCGCCCTGCCCCTCCGAGCCCAGGATGGCACCATACCAGAAATTAGTACCCACATAGTAATAAGGTTTACCGTCACGTACGAAGTGACCGTCCTTTACCTGCACGAAACTAGACTTCGCAGAGAGATTACATGTAGCCAAAGCCATCATCAATAAAATAAATATTTTCTTCATTATTATGCTAGATTGCGATTGTTATTATTAGATTGCGAAAGCCCGGGGAGACATGGTTGTCATCCCCAAACTTGTTTTCGGCTGCAAAGATAAATAAAAAGAACAAGAAAGCATGATACTTTTTTGCCCTTTGTACGTATTTATTAAGAAAGTATCAAAAACTACCCTATTTATATATCTTTGAGAAAGCATCCTTACCCTCTGCGGCACCTTTCATCACACCTTTTTATATATATAGGAATCAGACACCGAGGTGTTGGCTCTATCGAAGATGGTCATGTGAGGCAAAGACTGCACATTGATGTCCCATACATAAGGCACCAACCCGGCTTTCATCATCTCGCAAGTCACCGTAGCATACCATGCCATCATGCTCTCATCATGCTTTTCTTGATTGCCCCCATAGGTTGCTGCCTCCTTTCGGTTTGCACCATATTCGCCGATGACAACTGGCCACATTGACACGTTCCAGACTCAGCACGAAATTTTCCTGCCGAGGATTCTGCCCTGCAACATGCAGCTTTCCACACCCCACAACCTTCAAGCCAAAATATCACTCCACTTAGAGTGTAGAGTGATATTTTACCAATCCGGGCATGGGTGCCTGCAAAATCTGAGCAATCTTGAGATGATGCTCGTCCTGAAAGATATTTGTGAGTGGGGCAGAGAAGTAGTGGGCGACACTTCCCACGAATCCAATCGGCGGCACCCCACCGAGAGAACTGTTCCATGCCTTGACACCAGGGTCGAGCAAACTCAAGTCTTCCATACTCATCTCGATGTACTTCACATAGGCAGCTACATTGTGGTCGTAAAACTGAGTGAAGTTGTCGAGCACGATGCGATAAAGCGACATCGCCTCGTTCAACTCATCGCTTCCATTCTCATACTTGCTTGCCAGGGAAATCTGCTGAGAGATGAACGGACAGATGGAAGCGAGGAAACGATTGGCCAGAGGCTCCCTATATACCTTATTTATAATAGAAGGATAATCCAACTTCGACCATTCAAGATATTTCTTCTTGAGCGAACTTGGCAATGTGCCCTTGAAGATGCCATTGAGAAAGAGCTTGCCGAGCACAGCCCCACTACCCTCGTCACCGAGGATATATCCCAATGGTGGTACATTCATCACCATCTTCTCTCCATCATAGAGACAACTGTTGGCTCCAGTACCCAAGATGCAAGCGATGCCGGGCTGATGGCCAAACAAGGCACGAGCTGCCCCGAGCATATCTCCCTCTGCCTCTATCTTTGCCTCCGGAAAGGCTTGCTGGAGCAACGAACTCATACGGGGCTTCATCGCCTCGGTCACACCACTGCCATAGAAGTGAACCTCCTGTGGTTGGATGGTCAACACCAGTTCCTCACAAAGAACGTGCAGGATTTCAGCATCTTGCATGTGAATGGGGTTGATGCCTTGCGTCTTGCAAGTCATCTTCACCTCGCCCCTTTCGTCAGTAAGCGACCAGTCGGTCTTCGTACTGCCACTGTCTGCTATCAGAATATTCATAACTTGATGTGTTTAGTGATTATCTACAGAGACACTTCCTATCTCAGAATTAACGATGCAAATATAATCATTTTTGACGAAATATCGCACAGACAAGACGGAAAAATAGACCCTTAAACGTTGAATAATATAAAAAAGGTGCATTTCTCTTTGCACTTTCTCATTTTTTTAATAACTTTGCACTCAAATTGACTAATTATGAAGAAGAAGCTATACATCATCATCTTGCTGATGGTGGCATTTGTGCTACCTAGCAATGCTGTGCTCAAAGAGGCCAACTTGGATACGACGCTCTATATGCT
Organism: Lachnospiraceae bacterium; assembly: GCA_963604545.1. Taxonomy (GTDB): domain Bacteria; phylum Bacteroidota; class Bacteroidia; order Bacteroidales; family Bacteroidaceae; genus Prevotella. The sequence continues at coordinate 21,486 of CAVCRI010000006.1, forward strand.
ACGCACCGAGCTGACCAACTATCACATCGACCTGGAGAAACAGAACAAGGCGGCGAAAGCCCAACAGCAAGCCGTCATCACCGAACTGATCAGCATCGTGAAGCAAGCTGACCAGAACTCCATCATGCTCTATTCACAGCGCAATGGCTATATCTTCGACATGACCTACGCCTGTCATGAGGCTACGGAGCTCTTCAAGAATTTCCGTTCCAAGGCGATTCCTTTCCGCGAGATGATCAAGCAGAAAGACACCGAGGTGGCTCGCTTCGACTCGCTCATCAACTACCTCTACAACATGAACACGATGTTCCTGAGCGACGAGGCACAGATGAACCGCAACGTAGACCTCACCCTAGCCGTCAATATCCGCCGACAATTGGTGGAGCAGCAGCAACAGCTCAAGATGTATGTCATGTTCTATGACCGCACAGACAAGCGACTGAAGGCACTCAACGACTACGCCAACCGTCGCTATGGCGACATCCAGAACAGCATTTTCAATAATGGAGGCGACAACTATCTGCACATCATTCGCAATCTCAGCATGAATTACAGGGAGGCAAAAACCTCTATATCAGAGAAATACAGACCTGTCCCAAGGATGATGTCACAATGGGATGTGCGCATCATAGGTATCCTATTCGGCATCATCATCTTCTATGGCCTCATCTCCGTATTCCTCAACCTCTTCGTCATCCGCTTCGTGATGACCCAATTGGTGAAAAGAGGCAAGTTTGAGAGCATCAAGGAGAGCTTCATGGCAAAGAGACCTTGCATCATCATGGCAATGACTGTGGTTACATTCGCCGCCATTCTGGGCATCATCCGACTGATAGCCAAGCAGAACTTCGTCATCATGGCAAGCCAGTTGCTGGTGGAGTTTGCGTGGTTGATAGGTGTCATCTTGGTATCTATCTTGCTGCGTGTAAGCAATGAAAAAATCAAGAGTACCTTCCGCATCTATTCCCCATTGATGTTGGTTGGATTCCTGGTCATTGTTTTCCGTATCATACTGATACCAAACGATTTGGTCAACCTCATCTTCCCTCCTATCCTGCTGCTCTGCGCCATCTGGCAATGGAATGTCATCAGCAGAAAGCACGGTGAGGTACTCAAGACCGACAAGACCTATGCTTACATCTCGTTTGCAGTCTTCGTGGTCAGCACCTTCTCTGCGTGGGTAGGATTTACCCTGCTCTCCGTGCAGATTATCATCTGGTGGACCATGCAGCTTACCTGCATCCTCACCATCACCTGTCTGGAGGGATGGCTCAGTGTCTATGCCAAGCGCAAGAGACTTGCCCAAAAAGCAATCACAGAGAAATGGGGCTACCGCTTCATCTACAAGGTATTGCTGCCTACATCGGGCGTTCTCTCCTTCATTCTGTCCATCTACTGGGCTGCAGATGTGTTCAACATGAGCGATACAACCTGGATGATATTCAACAAGGATTACATCAAGACCAGCAACTTCACAGCATCACTCTATAGCGTGACCTGCGTGGCTTGCCTGTACTTCCTGTTCAACTATATCAACATGACCACCAACGACTTCATGCGCCATCACTTCGAGAAGACCGACCCTAGTTCGGCTGCCTCCAAGATAGTGATGTTCAAGAATGTACTGCAAGTCATCGTATGGGGTATATGGTTGATGATAGCGCTCAACGTGTTCCAGGTGGGTAAGTCATGGTTGCTTGCCATCTTCGCCGGTTTGTCTACCGGTCTTGGTTTTGCATCCAAGGACATCCTGGAGAACATCTACTACGGCATCTCCCTCATGATGGGCCGTGTGAAGGTGGGTGACTACATCATCTGTGATGGTACCCGAGGACGAGTAAGCAGCATCAGCTACACCTCCACCATGTTGGAGGCTACCGATGGCTCTGTCATCGCCTTCCAGAACTCACAGCTCTTCAGCAAAAACTACAAGAACATGACCAAGAACCATGGTTATGAGCTTGACATACTGGAAGTTGGAATCGCATACGGCAGCAACGTGAAGGATGTGAAGCGCATTCTCACCGATGCCCTCTTGAAACTCGATTGCATCTACCGTGAGAAGGGCGTGAAGATTGTATTGAAGAGTTTCGACGACAACTGCATAACCCTTAAGGTTTTGGTATGGGTCAACGTACTCACACAGTATGCCGACGACGGCAAGATCATGGAGTGCATCTACGATACGCTCAACGAGAACAACATCGAGATTCCATTCCCACAGCGTGAGATTACCATCAAGACAGCTTCTACAGAGGAAGCCAATGCGGCTGCCTCTGCACTTAACATCGAAAAATAAAAGATAAAATTATGGCAACATTCATAGCAGGTCCTTGCGTCATCGAGTCGATGGAACTATTGGAGACAGTAGCCCAGGAACTTGTACGCACCAACCAAAAGTTGGGGACCGACATTATATTCAAGGCATCCTTCGACAAGGCAAACCGCACCAGCCTCCACTCTTTCCGTGGTCCTGGCCTGGAAAAGGGACTCCAGATGCTCGCAGACATCAAGAGCAAGTATGGTCTCCGTATCACCACCGACATCCATGAGAGCTATCAGGCTGAGGCTGCTGGCGAGGTATGCGACATCTTGCAGATACCAGCCTTCCTCTGTCGACAGACCGACCTCTTGGTTTCAGCAGCCAAGACAGGCAAGATAGTAAACATCAAGAAAGCACAGTTCTTGAGTGGAAGAGACATGAAGTATCCTGTGGAAAAGGCACAGGACAGCGGTGCCAAGGAGGTATGGCTCACCGAGCGTGGCAACTGTTTCGGTTACAACAACCTGGTGGTTGACTTCCGCAACATCCCCGACATGAAGGAGATTGTGCCTACCGTCATCATGGACTGCACCCACAGCGTGCAGCGACCAAGTGCTGGCGATGGCAAGACCGTGGGCGACCGCAAGTTTGTGCCAGCCATGGCAAAGGCTGCCAAGGCATTCGGGGCTACAGGTTACTTCTTCGAGGTACACCCTGACCCAGACAAGGGACTTTCTGATGCAGCCAACATGTTGGAGTTGCACAAGCTAGAAGGTTTAATAGCAGAATTACTCGCTTAAGATACTTTATTTGAGCATATAATTCAACTTTTTATAAAAAATGACCAATAAGATAAACGATATAGACGACAAGACGGTGCGCTCCTGGGGCGAGCAAGCCCTCAAGGAAGAAGCACAAGCCATCCTAGACCAGATACCACTGATGGACGACAACTTTGAAAAAGCTGTCGACATGATGTACCATTGCAAGGGCAAAATCATCGTTACTGGCGTAGGCAAAAGTGGACACGTTGGTGCCAAGATTGCCGCAACCCTAGCCTCAACAGGTACACCTGCTTTCTATATCAATCCACTAGATGTATACCATGGCGACCTTGGCGTTATGACCGACAAGGATGTGGTGCTCGCACTGAGCAACAGTGGTCAGACCGACGAGTTGCTGCGTTTCATCCCGATGGTATTGCACATGAACGTACCTATCATCTCCATAACAGGAAACCCACAGTCGCTCTTGGCAAAATATTCAAACTACCACATCACCGTGAAGGTGAAGAAGGAGGCTTGCCCACTCAACCTCGCCCCTACCAGCAGCACCACTGCAGCATTGGCGATGGGGGATGCCTTGGCAATTGCCTTGATGCAAGTACGCCACTTCAAGCCACGCGACTTCGCCCAGTTCCACCCAGGCGGCGAGCTAGGTAAGCGACTCTTGACCACGGCAGAAGATGTGATGCGAAGCGAAGACATGCCTATCATCCCGAAGGAGATGCACCTTGGTGAGGCCATCATCCATGTCAGCAAGGGCAAACTAGGACTGGGGGTATCAGTAGATGCTGACAACAAGGTCATTGGACTCATCACGGATGGAGACATCCGCAGAGCCATGGAGAAATGGCAGGCTGAGTTCTTCAACAAGACCGTAAGCGACATCATGACCACCACACCAAAGTCAGTGCTCCCAAGCACCAAGATTACTGAAATCTTGAAGATTATGCACAAGAACAAGGTACACACTGTGCTGGTGGTAGACAAGGAGAATCATCTGAAAGGCATCGTTGACCATTATGCTTGCATGGTATAACAAAGTTAAGAGTTAAGAGTTAGGAGTTTTTATAAAATGAAACTTAGACACATATTATTATTGATGACATGGGTGCTGGGCTGTTCGCTGTGTAGCGCACTACCAAGCACAAACAACGATAAAGGCACGACACAGACTATCGAGACTGCTGCGACTAGCGATTCTCTGATTGTCAACCAGCTACAGGGGAAAGGCGTAAGATTCTCCCACGACAACTCCGTTACCCTGCTGATGACCGGTCAGGAGAAGTTTGATGATATGTTTCAAGCCATTCGCCAAGCTAAGCACAGCATCCACCTGGAATACTTCAACTTTCGCAACGACAGCATCGCCTCCCTACTCTTCGACTTGTTGGGACAGAAAACTAAAGAAGGTGTGAAAGTACGTGCCCTCTATGACGGCTTCGGCAACACGAGCAACAACAAGCCACTACAAAAGAGACATATCAAGAAGATACGCAGCATGGGCATTGAGATATACGAGTACAAGCCCGTCAAGTTTCCTTGGATTCATGCCGTCTTCAACCGCGACCACCGCAAGATTGTAGTCATCGATGGACAGATAGCCTATACAGGTGGCATGAACGTAGCCGACTATTACATCAATGGAACCAAGGTGGTGGGCGAATGGCACGACATGCACTGCCGTATCGACGGAAGCGAGGTGAACACCCTGCAAAAGATATTCCTGAAGATGTGGAACAAGGTGAGCGGACAGAATGTGCATGGTGCTGAGTATTATCGCTACAAAAAGCAAGACTACTTGGTGGAGAATCTCAAGCCCGACACCACTGCCACCGCCTATCACAAGATGGTGGGCATCATCAACAGAGAGCCCCACATCTCGAAAGACATCATACGCTACTTCTATGTCAACGCCATCAATGACGCTAAGGACAGCATCAAACTCATCAGCCCCTATTTCACGTTGAGCCACAAGCTCAAGAAGGCACTCAAGAATGCCGTGAAACGAGGGGTAAAGGTGGAAATCATGCTCTCCACCAAAAGCGACATTCCATTGACTCCAGATTGCGGATTCTACAATGCCCACAAGCTGATGAAGGCTGGCTGCAATGTGTGGATGTACACCAAGGGATTCCACCACACCAAGATTATCATGGTGGATGGCAAGTTTTGCACCGTGGGCAGTGCCAACCTCAATGCCCGAAGCCTACGCTGGGACTATGAGGAGAATGCCGTCATCGTAGACCCTTGCACCACAGAGCAATTGGTGAAACTCTTCGATGGCGAGAAAAAAGATAGTTTCTTGCTCAACGAGAAGAACTGGCGAGAATGGCGCACAGGATGGCAGAGGTTCAGAGGATGGTTCGCAGCAGCATTCCTCACTCCATTCCTATAACCCATAAAAAAAAGAGAACAGTATGAATCAAATGATAAAAGGTATACCCGAACTGGCAATCGTAGAAAGTAACACGCTCGCTGCACTAGGACTCAAAACTATGCTGGAGAGTGAGATGCCGATGGTGAAAATTTCCACATTCGGCACATTCGGTGAATATGAGGCAAGCAACCCAGACCGATTCATCCATTGTTTTGCCTCCATGCATATAGTCTTGGCGCATCGCCAGTTCTTCACCCAAGGCAAGCGAGCACACCATACCATCGTGCTCACTCCTAGCAGTGACCCCAACTCACAGCTCCAGGACTTCCATTGCCTATGCGTAAATGTACCAGAAAGCCAACTCATCAAGGAACTGCTAAACCTGCAACATGCGGGGCATCCTCATGGCGAACATCTTCCTGCCATGTCTCACCCAACACCAGAAAAAGCTCTTTCTGACAGAGAGATTGAAGTACTCTCATTGGTGGCACAAGGCAAAATCAACAAGGAGATTGCCGAACAACTATGCATCGGACTTACCACAGTCATCACACATCGCAAGAATATACAAGAGAAATTGGGCATCAAGAGCGTCTCAGCCCTCACCATTTATGCAGTAATGCATGGCTATGTAGACATCAATCGCATCTAACATCACTACAAATGGGGATAGTCATACCCCACTTTTGCATACTCATTTATGGTGATACCTACCTATATATAATGACAAAGCCTTCCCCGAAATAACGAGGAAGGCTTTGTTATTTTTGTTTAAATACCTATCTTTTCACTGTAGCAACACTTGCCTACTCACAATAAAACACCTATAATTTGACGGTAGAGATGTCTACCAAATTGTTGACAATGGCATAAATCGTAAGACCTGCAGGCGAGTGAATCTGAAGTTTTCGGGCAATGTTTCGACGGTGGGTAATCACCGTGTTAATAGAGATAAACAGATGGTCGGCAATCTCCTTGTTGGTCATGCCTTGCACCAAAGCCACAATGACATCCTTCTCGCGGTCGCTGAGCTGTTCGTCGCTCTGAGGAGCCTGAGAAATCATGCTCGAAATCTTGGCACTCACATCATTTTGCTTCAGCTTTCGCTCGGCATTTCTCACGGCAGGAATGAAGATTTCCTCCTCTACCTCAGAGTGGTGGGCAAGCCATTCCTCATTATTATATATATCATAGAGAGTGGCACTGAGCTGGTTGTTGTGCAAGCCATCAGAAGGCAGATATTTGATGATAATGCTCTTGAGTTCCTTTAGCTTCTGGTCTACCTGAACATGGTGCTTAGAGAAGGTTTCTATGTCAAAGTTAGATGTAGCATTACCATCTATAAGTGCCTGAACATAAGGGAATACCATTTTCTCCTCATACTTCATGTGGTTGGTGATGCTATGTGCATAATCATCATAAAGTTTGAGAATGAGTCGAGCCAAGTTATCATTTTCATCAAGAGCCTCGACCAGCTCCTTGCGGATGAAAGGAAGTTGGAAGTCGATGTAATAGGCATGCGAAGCCTTGAGATAATGCAACAGGGTAGACAGCGACAAGCGGTCTGCATTGTCGTACTCCTTATAACCATTTATCGTGAAGTTGACCACGGCGAGGAACGTATAAGTATCCACCTTCTGTTCATCGCAAACCTCGCTCACGGTCTTGTCACCAAAACCTAGGTTAATGCCAAAGCTACCCAAGCTCTGCAAAATGTTGTAATTGTCGCGAATAATGCTGATCATTTTGTCATCAGCCTCATACATCTTTTGATTCTTCATCTTATGTACTTATTGAGTTGTACTTATGTACTTAAAGTTTTAAAACATTCATAATGTTTCCTGTTCGGGTGCAAAGATACAAATTTATTGCGAACCGTGCAATACCTAGAAATGGGGATGCGCCAGTTTACCAACTTTTAAGTATTGCAAGGATTTTTAAAACTCCGTACCTTTGCACCCGAAATCGAGAAAAGGCGCGGTGATGATTGCCACTCCCGAGCGGCAGAGCTGCGTAATTCCTCATTAGGTTAAGGAGATACTAGGCCTCTAACGTCGAGACCGCAAGCAGACACCCGCGCTTTTCCGTTTTCATTCCGCTCCTATTAGATATAGGAACTGCTCCTAAATACAGAGATAGGAATTAAGGAAAAAGATATAAAGATAACAAAAATTATTCAAAAGATAAAGATGAACAGTTTAAGAATTGGATTGATGTCCGCAGCTTTGGTTGCAGGTTTGGCAACAGCTAGCGCACAAGTCGTGGCTGCTGACAGTGTGATGCAGCACGTAAAGGGCAACAAGCTCAGCGTAGGCGGATATGGTGAGGTTGCCATGAGTCGCAATTTCTATACCGACGCAGGCAAACGCTACTCTAATGCTTCAGCCTACAAGAACGCTCCAGACCATGGACGCTTTGACATTCCTCATGCAGTTATCTACTTGGGTTACGACTTCGGAAAGGGTTGGACCATGGGTACAGAGATTGAGTTTGAGCATGGCGGCTCTGGTCAAAGCATCGAATACGAGGCAGAGGAAGCTATCGAGTATGAGAACGAAGTAGAAAAAGGTGGTGAGGTAGAGCTGGAGCAATTCTGGATTCAGAAATCTTTCGGTCATTTCGCCAACATCAAGATGGGACACATCGTTGTTCCTGTAGGCTTGACCAACGCTTATCACGAGCCTCTGAACTTCTTTACTGTTTATCGTCCAGAGGGTGAGAACACCATTCTCCCTTGTACTTGGCATCAGACAGGTATCAGTTTCTGGGGTAAGAGTGGCGACTTCCGCTACGAGGCACAGTTTTTGGCAGGTCTGAACGCTTATCGTTTCAGCCGTTCTAATTGGATTCAGAATGGTGCCAAGAGTCCATACGAGTTTGAAGTAGCCAACAAGTATGCCGTTGCAGCACGTGTAGACAACTATACCATTCCTGGACTGCGCATCGGTTTGAGTGGTTACTATGGCAAGTCTATGGGTAACACTACTCCTGAGGACACCCAACACAAGGACATCAAGGGTAACGTATATGTTGGTGCATTTGACTTTACATATAATAAATATAATTGGAAAGTTAGAGGTAACATCGACTATGGTTACGTAAGTGATGCAGAGAAGATTACAAGCATCGTTTACCCAGGTACCTCATTGGTGAAGCCAAACGAGAGTGGTAGCGGTAAGTATTTCGGAAGCCATGCCATTGCAGGAATGGTTGAAGCTGGTTACGACGTTTTCTCACAAATCAGCAGTTTGCGTGCTCAAAACCAGAAATTGTATGTTTTCGGTCACTATGAGTACTACGACTCTTCCATCCACAATAAAACCGCACAGTGGACCAATCGCAAGATTGTGGCTGCAGGTATCAACTACTTCCCATTGCCTCAAATTTGCGTAAAGGCAGAATACTCACAGCGAATTTTAAAGTCTAAGTACAACAATGAGCCTGCCGTAAACATCGGCATCGCTTACCAAGGTTTCTTCCTCTAATCAAAAGAGGAGAGACCTTATCGCAAAAAGAAAAAAAATAGTAAATACATTCAATAACAAAAAGTAAACACAAAATGAAAAAGATTTTCACTAAAGCCATTATGTTCGCAGTAGCATTGGCTTTACCATTGGGTTTCACATCTTGTAGCGACGATGACGATCCTACAGTAGAGGATTCAGTAGTTCCAGCATCAGAGTTGTCTGCTGTAGCAACGACTTATGTTAATGATGTTGTAAATCCTACCTATGAGGATTTGGCTGCAAATGCAAAAGTTTTGAAGGAAGCTTGCGAAACAGCATACGCTAAAGCTAAAGCAGGTACTTTGAGTGATGGTGACATCGAGGCTGCTTGCGAAGCTTTCAAGAATGCTCGTCGTGAGTGGGAGCGTAGCGAGGCTTTCCTTTATGGTGCTGCTACCAATAACGAGATTGACCCACATATCGACTCTTGGCCACTCGACCGCGACCAGTTGGTAGAGGCTTTGAACGACCAGGAAGTTATCGCTGGCATCAACGGTTCTAACCCATCACAGTTCGTATATAGCAAAAACGGTACATTCGACTCTGTACTCGGTTTCCATGGCTTGGAGTTCGTACTTTTCCGTGACGGTGCTGCTCGTACCGCAGCAATGCTCAACGCAAACGAAACAGCAGAGGGCATGACTTCTGTTAAGGGTATCGATGAGTTGGCTTTCGCTGCTGCAGTATCATCAGATATCTACAACATGACCACATTGCTTCAGTATGGTTGGAACGGTGACAACACACTTGGCACATGGTTGAACAACAACTGCAAGTGGGTTATCGATGGTCTTAAGCTCATCGAAGAGAGTGATGGTGCCCTTTCTTCTGCAGGTATCGGTTACGGTGAGTTCCTCCTCAATGCAACAGGTGACAAGGCTTGGTTCCCAACATGGCAGGAGACATTTGAGAACGTATTCGTAGGTGGTTGCTCTAACATCTGTCAAGAAGTTTACACTCAGAAGCTCGGTCAGGCTTACAGATGTGCTACAAATGCAGGTTTGGAGGACGACGCTCCAGACTACATCGAGTCTCCATACAGCAAGCGCTCATTCATCGACTACCAGGACAACATCTATTCTATAAAGAATTCTCTCTATGGTACACGAAACATCGATGCTAAGACTCCTGAGACAAACTCTTTGATGACAATCATGAAGAAGTACAACTACAGTGGTTACGCTGCATTGAACACAGCTCTTGACGAGGCACTCGCTGCTTTGGAAACAGCAAAGAACAGCGGCAAGGCATTCATCGACGCTCCAGGTGATCCTCAAGTTGGTACAGCCATCACAAAGATTAATACTTTGGACGACGAGTTGAACAAGGCTGGTGCTTGGTTCCGTGCTTTGAAGGTTTCTAAGTAATTGACTTTCATTTAGAAAGATATTGAATAAGTATCTAACATAAGCTGTACGTAGCTTTGCTTTCTAATACTTAGAGGCGGAGCTACGTTTAGCCGTAAAAAAGAGAAAGATATAAAATTATACAAAACTAAGATATATTATGAATAAGAATTTAAAGAATTATGCCTATATGTCTTTCGCCATGGCTCTGGCTATGACAATTGCAAGCTGTTCTGATGACAACAACGATGTTGAAATCACAGAGACAGATGCTGCTTATGTAGGTAAGACCGTCGGCAACTTCGATGAGTCAGAGTGGTATCCAGGTGGCAAGCTCGGTACTACAGAGAACACAGGTTCTAGCTGCTATCAAGATGAGACTCCAGCTATAACCGCTGATGCAAACTTGAGAAGCAACTTCTTCATTGGCGAACAGATGTTTGAACGTCAATATACTTGGAACACAGGTGCATTCAAGGGATTAGGTCCTGCTTCTGTTCGTTCTTCTTGTATCGACTGCCACCCTCAATATGGTCATGGCAAGCGCAAGGCTCAGTACGAGACACGCTATGGTAACGGTAACGGTTACTTGCTCGTTGTTTACCACCCAGCAGATGGTGCCAACAGCAACGATGGTGGCTATGTAGCAGAAGTAACAGGTATGCCTCAGACACAGGCACAGTCTCCATTCTTGCCACCTATCGACGAGAGCAAGATCAACATGAGTTGGGAGCACATCGCCAAGATGGAGACCGAGGACATCCCATCTATGCAGTTCCCAGACGGCGAGAAGTTCGACTTGATTTATCCTGAGATTTCCATCCCTAAGGAGGCATTCAACACTACCCCTACTCCATACGAGACAGGCAACAACGCCGTAGCTGTTCGCTTGGAGTCAACCATCGGCATCGGCGGTACAGGTTTGATTGATGCCATCCCTAATTCAGCTATCGAAGCTCAGTATGCAAGCGAGGCTAAATATTTTAAGGAAGCAGGTCTTGACGTTAGCGAATATCTGAACCCTAGCATGTGGGATGCAACAAACATGACCATGGCTGCCAGTGCATACTATGCTCCATTCAATCGTGATAGCAAAGATTATCAAACTGGTACACACGCTGATGGAACTCCATTCACAAACAGCGGTACAGACAAACTTCTCAAGCGTTTTACATACGCTTTGACTCGTGGATCTTTGCAGGATGGTCCAGGTGCCAATGCTATTTGGAATATCACCAATGTGACACGTGCAGACCGTCCATACCTTTATACCACAAAGCCTTGGGCTGACTGTATGGCAAACACCCCATCGGTAATCGAAGCTATCAAGAAAGACCCTTCTTCTCCTTACTATGCAGATGGTACAAATGAAGGAATTAAAAACGCTGTAGCTACATTGCTGAACCCTTTCACCAACCAGTTCAACAACAGCATCTATAATTTCAAACCAGAGCAGAGTATGGATGATTACTATGCTTTCATGGTATGGCACCGTGGTCTCGCCATTCCTCGTGCTCGCAACTTGAACGACCCTGAGGTACAGCAAGGCAAGAAGCTCTTCATGGAATGGGGATGTGCTAACTGCCACCGTGCTAAGTGGGAAACTGGCGATGACAACTATGTAACAGCAGATATGATTAAAGACAAGAAGTTGCCACGTTACCAGAACCAGACCATCTACCCATACTCTGACTTCGTACAGCACAAGCTTTACATGAAGAACGATATCCATGGTTCTTGGTGTCGCACCACTCCACTTTGGGGTCGTGGTTTGAGCTACGTGAACACAGGTGCAGAGGATCGCTTACACGACTGCCGTGCTCGCAACGAGGTAGAGGCTATCATGTGGCACTGTTACAGCAAGAAGAGCCACGCTTACTCTTCTGCCATCAACTTCTACAAGGCATCTAAGGCTGACCGTGACGCAGTGGTTAAGTTCTTGCGTTCTATCTAATCTTTATAAGATTGTAAATGAAACATTCTGGTCATAAAATCAGAATGATACCAATAACCCAAAAGGACAAGGAGAATCCCTCAAAAAGATTCACCTTGCCCTTTTTCGGTGTAATATGCTTAAATTCAAAACATAATACAACAAAGACATCCATATATGAAACCAACTTCTAGAACATACCTTCTCTTATTAGGTTCCATACTTACTCTGGCTTCTTGCAGCGACAACAATACCGACAATATTGAGATTCAAGAAACTGATGCAGCATACGTTGGCAAGAACACAGGAAATTTCACTGCAGACGAATGGTACCCAGGTGGCAAATTGGGTACTACCGAGAATACATCCACCAACTGCTACGAGGACGAGACACCATCAGTAACAACAAATGGCTTCAGCACCTCCTTCAACAATGGCGAAACCGTATTCGAACACAAATATAGCTGGAACACCAATCCTTACAAAGGCCTAGGTCCACTGTTCTCACGCCGCTCCTGCATCTACTGCCACCCACAATACGGTCATGGTAAACGACAAACTCAATATAAGGCTGATGTCATCGGCAATGGCTACCTCCTGGCTCTCTTCTATCCTGCAGGTACCACCGATGCCAATGGCAAAACATACGACAAAGACACATACGTTAGTCAAATCACGGGTGTGCCACAAACTATGACCATGTCACCATTCTTGCCTGAGATTGACGAGAGTGGCATCAATATAGAATGGAAAAAGGCAACTGACGAGCACGGCAACAAATTCCCAGACGGTGAAACTTACGACCTTATCTACCCAGAGGTAAGCATCGCTATGGATGCCATCCACACGAGTCCTAAGCCAGCAGCAGGCTTTACTGTTAGATTGGAGTCAACCATCGGTATCTGTGGAGCGTGCCTCATTGATGCCATCCCTGACGATTCCATCAAAAAGCAATACCAGGTAGAGGCTGCACACGCAGAACTCAACCCAATGATGTGGGATAAAGCTGCCAACAACTGGGCTTCCACCGCATACGCAGAGCTATCCAATGGAAGAAAGGGCATCAAGAAGTTTAACTATCAGCTATCTCGTGCCTCCCTTCAGCAAGATTACGCCATTTGGGAAATCTGCAACGTCACTCGCAAGGATTTGCATTATCTCTACACCACCAAAGAATGGGCTAAGGCAAACAGTGAGAACGATGCGGTTATCGACTACATCATGAAGAATGGCAAAGACGAGAAGTCATTGCTCAATCCATATTATGGAGAGACAAAGGAAGAAACTGCCAAGAAGGTAAAACAGCTTCTCGGTTTGAACTCGCCAGAAGACGCACCAGTCTATGAGAAGAACTTCATCGAGAAATTTGGCGAAGAGATGTCCGACCAACAATATTATGACTTTATGGTTTGGCAGCGTGGTTTGGCAATTCCTCGTGCTAGGAATCTAAACAGCAAGTCTGTGCAGCGTGGCAAAGAGGTATTTATGCAGATAGGTTGCGCATCATGCCATCGCCCTTCATGGACTACAGGCAAGGATGACTACTGGGCTACCGATTTCGTCAACAGTATGGGCAAGCTCCCTACCTATCCAAACCAGAAGATTTATCCATATACCGACTTGGTACAGCACCGTCTCTACATGGAGAACGACATCATCAATGGTTGGTGCCGCACTACTCCACTTTGGGGACGTGGCTTATCCAAGCGCAACACAGGTGCCGACGACCGCCTTCACGACTGTCGTGCTCGCACCGTCATCGAGGCTATCATGTGGCATGGATATAGCAACAAGAGCGATGCTCACTGGTCTGTGCAGAACTTCTACAAGTTGAGCAAGGAAGACCGTAATGCTGTCGTGGCATTTGTCGAGGCGATATAATAATCTTTTGAGATATAGCAGCCAAGTCCTCAGCGACTTGGCTGCTTTTATTTTAATCGCTTTCAGAAAAATATAGAGATTTATTTGCGAGATTCAGAATAAAGTCGTAACTTTGCATCACGAATAATAATTCATTAATAAATAGGAGGAAAAAGCTATGGCAAGACCAATCAGAGAGACACCGATACTATACGGTAAGAATGCAGAACGTTTCATGGAACATATGAAACTAGTAGAGAACATGAGTGAAGAACAGCGCAGAGCAAATCGTGAAAAAGCACGAGCTGCCTATGAGAGCTTGATCACAGAAGTTGAATATTAGTATTATATAGCATGAAACTCAAATTATTAAAAGAAGACTATCAAATGAAGCCATTCGATTGCGGCGATGCCGACTTGAATGGCTTTCTTTTAGAAGATGCAAAAGCATTCTATGAAAAAAGAATCGGCAAAACATTCTTGATACTTGACAATGATAATATCGTTGCCTATTTTTGTCTATTGAACGATAAAATCACAAAGCTAGAAGCGTCTAATGGAGCATGGAAAAAAGTTAAGAAACTTTTCCCAAAAGGAAAGCACTTCAGTAGCTACCCAGCAGTAAAGATAGGAAGGCTTGCAGTATCTACCCAATATAGACATCTCGGAATAGGAAGCAAAATTATGGGGATGATAAAGCATGCCTTGTATTCAGAAATGTCACATTCATATTTCCGCTTTCTCACTGTAGATGCATACCTTTCTGCAATTCCATTTTACGAAAAGAATAGATTTTGTTTTCTAGATGCAGAAGACAAAAATAAGCACACACGTCTTATGTATTTTGATATGCTAGAAATGTAAAAGAACTGTTTCTATGGTTAAAAAGATTATATTCATCCTTTATATCCTTGCGCTCGTATGTATGGCTACAGCCACGATAGTGGAGAAGAGCCAAGGCACTGATTACGTACATGCCCACTACTATGGAGCATGGTGGTTTATACTGATTTGGGCGGCGATGACAGCCCTCGGAGTTTTTTATATCATCAAGAGAAAGGTGAAGCGTGCCTCCACACTTGCCTTGCACCTATCCTTCATCATTATTCTGGCTGGTGCCCTCATCACCCATATATCGGCAAAAAGAGGGATGATACACCTACGCATTGGGCAGCCTACGAACACTTATATGGCGCAAGATGGAGAGCAAGGCATGAAGGAAGAGATACTTCCGTTCTCGCTATGCCTTCAGAACTTCGAGGCGAAGATGCACGATGGTACCAATGCCGTGGCAGACTATTCCTCTAAGTTCATCGTCACAGATAATGGCGAGAAAAGCGAGGGATTGGTCTCTATGAACAACATCTTCTCCCATCGCTCCTATCGCTTCTACCAGTCATCCTACGATGAGGACGGCAAGGGAAGCGTGCTCGCCATCAATGCAGACCCATTTGGCATCCCTGTCACCTATACAGGCTATGCCCTGCTCTTCCTCTCTCTGATTTGGATGCTCGTAGACCCTAAGGGCAGTTATCGCAAGCTCCTTGCAAGCCCATTGCTCAAAAAAGGTACATTGATTCTAGCTATGCTCTTCTCTATTGCCTGCGGACAAGGAGTAGGTATGAAGGCTGCTACCGCCTATGCTTGCCAAGAAGAAGGCTCGACAATAGACAACCTTTCCAATGCAGTGCTGCCTAAGGAGAGTGCAGAAAAGTTTGGCAAACTCCGCATCCTCTACAACGACCGCATTTGCCCAGTGGAGACATACGCCCTAGATTTCTGTAAGAAGATTTATGGAGCGAGAAGCTATAAGGGATTGACAGCCGAGCAGGTACTCTCGGGATGGGTGTTCTATGGCAACGTTTGGGCTAACGAACCTTTCATCAAGGTGAAGACTGGCGAACTGAAGAGCACTCTGGCTCTGCCTGATTATTGCTCGCTCAATACTTTCTTCAATCGTGACATGGGCGGTTATACCATCGGACAATATGTGCAGGAATATTACAACGGAGCGCAGGATAAGTTTCATCAGCAGGCTGCCGACATTGATGGCAAGATACAGCTTATCATGGAACTAAGACAGGGCAATTCGCTCAAAGTGTTGCCTTATACCTTCACCAAGAATGTACGTGCCACCAAGGAGAATCCTTTCATCAAGGCTGGCACGACGACGTGGTACTCGCCATCGGATAAGTTGCCTAGAGCCGTGGAGCATCAACATGCGCTCTACATACAGCACGTGTTCCCATTGATTTATGAGGATGTGAAGGCTGGCAATTACGACCGTGTGAACATCTTCTTCGACAAGATGAGGAAATATCAGGAGGTGAGCGGGGGCAACTCCTTGCCCTCCAAGACCCAATATCAGGCAGAGCGTATCAACAATGCCTTCCCATTTGCCACCATCCTCTTTATGGTGAACTTGACACTTGGCTTTATAGCGCTCTTCTACACCATCTATCGCATCACCAAACAGCGTGAGATAAAGGCTTTGAACATTGCGCTGCCTATCCTGTTGGGTCTCTCATTCCTTGCCTTGACTTTCGGAATAGCGTTGAGATGGATTATCAGCGGCAATGTGCCTATGTCGAATGGCTATGAGAGTATGCTCACCGTGGCTTGGCTCGTACAGTTGATAGCTATATTGATGCAGTTCCGTATCCGCATCGTGATGGTGTTTGGTTTCTTGCTGTCGGGCTTCTTCCTCTTGGTAAGCCACATCAACCAAATGGACCCTGCCATTGGACAGATGATGCCTGTATTGAACAGTCCACTGCTCAGCATGCACGTCAGCATCATCATGATGAGCTACGCCCTCCTGTCATTGACCTTCATCTGCGGTATCATGGGCATCTGCTTGCGAAGCCATGGTGAGGAGTTACAAGCACTGAGCCGAGTGTTCCTCTACCCTGCCCTCACAGCGATGGGCTTTGGCATCTTCATCGGAGCCATCTGGGCAAACGTGAGCTGGGGCACCTATTGGAGCTGGGACAGCAAAGAAACTTGGGCACTCATCACCTTCATGATTTACGCTGTGGTGGTGCATACGCAGAGTCTGCCTATATTCCGCAAGCCTCTCGCCTACCACATCTACATCACGCTTGCCTTCCTGAGTATCGTAATGACATACTTCGGAGTGAACTACTTCCTCACAGGAATGCACTCTTACGCATAAAAGATAAAAGCCGCTTCCCAGAAGGAAAGCGGCTTTATCAAAATACATCTCCACAGCCTATCGGCAGGGAAACGACAATTTAAACTTCAAACGATAATCTAATATGTGAAAGGCTCTTGCCTCTCTGATATGATTCTTAACTTTACATTACTTCGCGTAAGCTACACTACGTGTCTCACGAATCACGGTAATCTTCACCTGTCCAGGAT
>CAVCRI010000007.1:0-36599 GCA_963604545.1 Lachnospiraceae bacterium
ACCTGAGATACCAGCGCAGTGTCATCATGACAGGCTATGATGATGGCTTGCAGGAGGGGCTAGCTGAAGGACGAGCCAAGGGTCGTGCGGAAGGTCGTGCGGAAGGTCGTGCAGAAGGCGAAAAAGAGGCAAAGGTAAATATGGCTTTGAAACTTTTGGCTCTGGGAGTTCCTCTTGATACGATTGTATCTGCTTCTGGATTGACGAAAGGAGAAGTGGAGAAGTTGAAGAAAAAGTGATAGTTGCAGGCTTTTACTTTGCTACCGATGAAAGACACTCTGTAAGAATAGAAGTAAGATAACGATATCTTTTTATGAATAGATAGGCTTCGCTGGGCTTCGGGCTCGGCGAAGCCCAAAACTTTATTGCCATATGTTTTATAAGTTAGCTCATGTGATGAGAGACCGCATGCCATGGCTATGGGATTCCATGGAGTGGATGAACGGTCTCCTCTTCTCATGCCGATATGCCAGTGGCTTGCGCCACGATATGGGGGGGGGTAAATTGTAAAGATTTTAGTTATAAGGTGGTGCGACTTGCGCCCTTTAACGTAAATCTTGCAGTCGACTTCTTCAAGGCGCAACCAACCGAGGCTTTTGAGTTCTTCCGTCCACATGGCTTTGACGAGAAATCGCTGTTGCGGCTTTGCCGCAACAAGGGATTCCTGGCTTATCTGGTGATGGATGGGGAAGAGGTGGTGGGGTATTTCTTCCTGAGATGCTTCTTCACGGGCAAATGCTTCCGGGGGTACATGACGGATTATCGGCATCGCAGGAGGGGTGTCAACCGACTGATGGGCGAGGTGGCGACGGATATAGCCGTTAGCCTCGGACTCAGGATGTATGGCTCGATCTCTCCGCATAATCAGGCCTCCCTGCTCTCGGCAAGGGCCGTGAATGAGGTGAGGGTGCTCCAAACATTGGATAATGGCGATTATCTGGTGGAGTATCTTCCCAAGAAATAGATTTATGGGATAAGGGCAATGTGTCGCATTTCCTTATATTTTCTCTATTATAAATATAAGGAATATGTTGTACAAATTAGCTCATTTATTAAGGGAACGTTTCCCTTTCCTATGGAATGGTATTGAGAGTGTTAATTCAATCATTTTCTTTTTGCTCTATCATAATAGGTTGAGAAGAGTATCTTTTGAAGGGCTTTCGGAGGAATATGTAATCAGGAAGGCTACTTCCGAGGATGTCATGATGCTAGTGGAGTTCTTTAAGGCTCAACCGGAGAATGTGTTCGAGTTCTTTCATCCTCATGGCTTTGATGAGAATGCCATAGCTAGCGTGGTGAAGAATCGAGCGTTCTTAACTTTCATCGTATGCCATGGTGAGGAGATGGTTGGCTATTTCTTCCTGCGTTGTTTCCTGAATGGAAAGGGCTACAGAGGGAGAATGGTAGACTATAGGTGGAACAACCGAGGCATTGGAAAACTGATGAGCCGAGCAATTAATCGCATTGCGATCACATTGGGAATCCGAATGTTCTCTTCCATTTCGCCCGAGAATTATGCCTCGCTAGCATCGGTGAAAGCTACGTGTGATATGAAAGTCATCAAGGTGCTCGACAATGGCTATTATTATATCGAGATATTGCCACAAAAAGAGATTGTATAACCAAGTTTATTAATAAGAATAATAGGCATCACTGGGCTTCGGCCTCGGCGATGCCAAACCTTTATTTCCTTATGTTATTGAAATGGATTTTCGACCGACTGATGGCCTTGGTCGGTCTGTTGGTGCTATGGCCGGTGCTGCTGGTCGTGGCTGTCTTGGTGCGTTCCAAGATGCCGGGCGGTCCTGCCTTCTTCTGCCAGAAGAGGGTGGGGAAGGACGGCAAGTTGTTTACCTGCCATAAGTTCCGCACGATGACCGTGAGGCATGGGGGCTCCACGGTGTCGGTGGCTGGCGACAGCCGCATCACTCCGCTAGGGGCTAAGCTCAGGCACTACAAGCTGGATGAGCTGCCTGGGCTCTGGGATGTGCTCATCGGTAACATGAGCTTCGTAGGCCCTAGACCGGATGTGCCTGGATATGCAGACAAGTTGGTGGGGGACGACCGAAAGGTGCTGAATCTGAGACCAGGCATCACAGGTCCCGCTACGCTGAAGTATCGTCTCGAAGACGAGATGATTGCGGAATACATTCGACAGGTGAGGGTGGGAAAGCGACAGTTGCAAGGTGAAATGCCAGGCGATGCTCCCATCAACCCGGAAAGCATGACTGACCAAGACCTTGCCGTCTGGTACAACGACCACATGATTTATCCAGACAAGGTGCGCATCAACAAGTACTATTATGAGCATTATTCCTTCTTGAAAGATATACAGATGATAGTCTGCACAGTGCTGGGCAAGAAGATGCGATATGCTGGCGAAACGATATAATTCAAATCTAACAATAACAAACATAACTATGGCTGAAGAAAGAAAAATGATTTATCTCTGCCTCGCCCACATGAGCGAAGACGGCATGGAGCAGAAATATGTGAAGGAGGCGTTCGACACCAACTGGGTGGTGCCACTGGGACCTAACGTGAACGGATTTGAGGATGACCTCAAGGCCTTCGTCTCCAAGAAGGACGATGGCACGGAACTTGGCAAGGAGGTGGTGGCTCTGAGTGCCGGCACCGCCGCCGTGCACCTCGCACTGCTCGCCTGTGGCGTGGGCCCCGGCGACGAGGTCTGCGTGCAGAGCTTTACCTTCTGCGCCTCCTCGCATCCCATCACTTACCTCGGTGCCATCCCCGTATTCATCGACTCGGAACCTGACACCTGGAACATGGCCCCTGAACTCTTGGAGAAGGCCATCATCGACCGCAAGGAAAAGACGGGCAGGTATCCGAAGGCCATCGTGCCCGTGGCTCTCTACGGCATGCCTTACGACTGCGACCGCATCATGAAGATTGCCAGCAAGTATGGCATCCCAGTGGTGGAGGATGCCGCCGAGGGATTCGGATCCCGATACAAGGGACAGGTGCTGGGAACGTTTGGCAAGTTTGGCGTGCTGAGCTTCAACGGCAACAAGATGATCACGACCTCGGGCGGCGGTGCCCTGATTTGCGGCAACGCCGACGACAAGAACAGGGTGATGTGGTATGCCACTCAGGCACGCGACTCTTACCCTTACTACCAGCACACCGCCATCGGCTACAACTATCGCATGAGCAACGTGTGCGCCGGCATCGGAAGGGGGCAGATGACGGTGCTCGACGACCACATCGCCCACCACAAGCATGTGCAGGCACTGTATCGTGAGCTCCTGGCAGAGGTGGAAGGTGTCACCCTGCACGAGGCTCCGGGCGAGGACTACGACTCCAACTACTGGCTCTGCACCATCACCCTCGACCCTGACCTGAGGATAAGGGGGCAGGAGAACGCCTACAAGGAGGTGGTGAAGACCGCCGTGGGCGGTGCCGCCGGCGTGATACACATGGTAGACTCGCCTACCACCGACTGCCAACCCAACGCCAACGTGGAGGCACTGCGTGTCTTCATGCTCGACAGGAAGATTGAGGCTCGCCCAGTGTGGAAGCCGATGCACCGACAGCCCGTTTACGCCGATGCCCCTGCCTATGTCAACGGCGTGAGCGAGAATATCTTCCAGGTGGGCATGTGCCTGCCTGCCGGTCCGATGGTGAGCGACGACGATGTAAGGTACATCGTGGACTGCATCAGGGAGGCCATCGACAGTGAGGCCATCGCTGGATAACGCCATCGCCCCAAATATACCTCAAGGGAAACACACAATCTATACATTCATATTATTATTTGTATTAACTCTATGAACTTTTTCTCTAAACTGAGGGAATGGTATTTCACGAGAAATGCCCTTCCATACTGGTGTGTGCTCATACTCGACTGCCTCATCCTGCTGGGCTCGGGCATCGTGTGCTACTATCTCGGCCATGGCGCCATCCTGCTGGCTGAGAACTTCTGGCCGCTGCTGGGCACGCTCCTCATCTATCTCGTCGCCTACATGGTGGGCTTCCGCCTGATGCGCACCTACCAGGCCATCATCCGCTACTCGTCGTTCGTCGACCTGACCCGCCTTGCCTTCGCCAACGCCACCGGCATCCTCATCATCGCCGTGGCGCGCTACTTCTTCCACGTGGACAGGTGGCTGGAGGCGGTGCGCATGAGGGAGCTCTTCTTCACCTTCATCATCGCCACCCTGCTGATGACGGGGTTGCGTGTGGTGGTAAAAATGCTCTACGACTCGATGCAGAGCGGCAAGGCGCAGCGTGTCTTCATCTACGGCACGCACAGCGGCGGCGTGGGTCTGGCGAAGATGATACGCAGCACCAAGCCCTCGAGGTTCGTGCTGAAGGGATTCGTGAGCGACACGGTGAGCAGAAAGGGCAAGTACATGATGGGGGCTGAGATATTCCCCAACGACGAGCACCTCTGCGAGGAGATGAAGCTGGAGGGTGCCAACGCCCTGCTGGTCTCCCCGCTGAAGGCGGATGCCATCCGTGAGAACGAGAAGATGGTGAACTCGCTGGCTGCCAATGGCATCAAGCTCTACATCGTGTCGGGAGCGAAGGAGTGGGACGGCAAGAGCCAGATAGAGCACTCTCAGATCAAGGAGGTGGACATCGAGGACCTGCTGCCCCGAGAGAAGATTGAGGTGGACATGCAGGCGGTGGGCGACCTGCTCACCGGCAAGCGCATCATGATAACGGGTGCGGCGGGCAGCATCGGCAGCGAGATGGTGCGCCAGATAGCCGTCTACCAGCCCAAGGAACTGGTGCTGGTAGACCAGGCGGAGACTCCGCTGCACGATGTGCGACTGATGATGGCGAAGCAATATCCCGGCATCAAGGCCTTCACGCTGATGGCGAGCATACAGAACAAGCCTCGCATGGAGGAGATATTCGCCGGGCATAGGCCAGACTACGTGTTCCATGCCGCCGCCTACAAGCACGTGCCGATGATGGAGGACAACCCGAGCGAGAGCGTCCAGAACAATGTGGACGGCACCCGGGTGATAGCCGACCTGAGCGTGAAGTATGGCGTGAGGAAGTTTGTGATGATCTCCACGGACAAGGCGGTGAACCCAACCAACGTGATGGGCTGCTCGAAGCGCATCTGCGAGATCTATGTGCAGAGCCTGGACAAGGCCATCAAGGAGGGCAGGGTGTATGCCGATGCCTGCCTGGGTGAGCCAGGCAATGTTGAGTCCGACGAGCATGTCATGGCGAGGAAGGCGACGACCCAGTTTGTGACCACCCGCTTCGGCAACGTGCTGGGCAGCAATGGCTCGGTGATACCTCTCTTCAAGCAGCAGATCAAGAACGGCGGTCCGGTCACGGTGACGCATCCCGACATCATCCGCTACTTCATGCTGATACCTGAGGCGTGCAAGCTGGTGCTGGAGGCTGGCACCATGGGACATGGGGGAGAGATATTCGTCTTCGACATGGGCAAGCCGGTGAAGATCGTTGACCTGGCGAAGCGCATGATTACGCTGAGCGGTGCCAAGAACGTGGAGATCAAGTTCACGGGCTTGCGTGACGGCGAGAAGCTCTACGAGGAGGTGCTCAACCAGGAGGAGACCACCCTGCCAACCTTCCACAACAAAATCAAGATAGCCAAGGTGAGGGAGTATGACTACCGGCAGGTGTGCCAGGAACTGGACGAGCTGTCGCAGATAGCCCTGAGCTTCGACGACATGAAGATAGTGGGCAAGATGAAGGCCATCGTGCCGGAATACAAGAGCCAGCACTCCAAGTACCAGGCTCTGGACAAATGATAATCGGTAAGATATAAATCCCCCACTTCCTGTTAAATATAAATCCAACACTTCCTGTAAAATATAAATCCCACCCTGCAAACCAATCGTAAGGTTTGCGGAGTGGGATTTTTTTTTGTTTGCATGTGTGGGGCTAATCGGTATGCCTAATCAGGAAAATGCTGTGGTCGATGCATGACGGGAGCTCCTCCTTGTAGTGGGTCACCATGATCATCGTCTTGTTCTGGCGCTTGCAGAAGGCCTCGATGATGTCTTTCACCAAGCGACGGTTGCGATTGTCGAGACCATGCAGTGGCTCGTCGAGTATCAACAGCTCTGGGTCCTTGACGAATGCTCGGGCTAGGAGAACAAGTCGCTGCTCACCGCTCGACAACTTCAGGAATCCTCTGTCCTCCAGTCCTTCCAGTCCGAATGCCTTCATCCAGAAGCGGCACTGATCCAGGTCTTCCTCCTTGGGCTTGACATAGAGGCCTACCGAATCCATCAGTCCGCTCGCCACGATACGGATGGCTGGCATGTCGCGCTGGTAAGAACGGTGCAACTCTGGCGACACGTAGCCGATGTGTTTCTTGATGTCCCAGATGCTCTCGCCGCTGCCACGAGGATTGCCAAAGAGGGCGATGTCGCAGGCGTAGCTCTGTGGGTTGTCGGCACAGACCAGACTCAAGAGGGTGCTCTTGCCGGCACCGTTCTGTCCGCTCAATGCCCAACGCTCGCCGTTGTTTACCGTCCAGTCTAGCTCCTTGAGGATGGTGCGCTCGCCATACTTGATGCTCACCTTGTTCATCTTCACCACTTCCTGGCTGTGGAACTGGCGGTCGCTGTAAGGCAGGTTGACGATGGCTTGCTCCATCTCGTCGCTCAGCACTCGGGCAGGCATGGCGTCACGGCTGGCGAGGTATTCCTCCTTGGTCACCTTTGGCTGCACCTTCATGTCCTTCACTTCCACCACGTGGGTGATGAAGTCTGGGATGTCGTCGCTCTTGCTCAATACGAGGATGATCATCAGCGCACGCTCCTTGGCGAGCGACTTGAGCAACTCCTTCAGTTGGTCGCGGGTTCCGGCATCCAGTCCGATGAACGGATTGTCCATGATGAGTACACGTGGCTCGGAGAAAAGGGTAGAGGCGAGCTTGAACTTGCGCAGCTCGCCGCTCGACAGCAAGATGGTGTACTTGTCGAGCAAGTGCTCCATGTGGAAGAGCTGGTAGATGTGCTTCTGCAGCTCACGGCGCTCTGGCGTATCCTCGCCCGCCATCTGGTAAGCCTCTTCCAACTTGTCTTTCACGATAGGCGTGTTCTCGTCTATCTCCAGTTGGTTCCAGCGTTGCTGCAGGAAGTAAGTGCGGTCGTTGTCGCCCCCGTAGGTGTCACGGAAGGTGATATGCTTGATGTTGTCGCTCACCATAGGCTTGGTGCTCGGTGCGAAGTCGTAGTCTGGGTCGTGCATCAAGAGTGGGTGACGACCCACGATCATGTCTACAAACATAGACTTGCCGCCACCGTTAGGCCCCACGATGGCAATGTGCTCGCCATCGCATGCCTCAAAGTTCACAGGCTCCGCCATACGCCACTCTGGCATACGGGTCACGCCGTCTTTTATACTAATAATCTTTTGCATAGTCTTATACTTTTCATTCTTCACTCTTCGTTCTTCACTTGTTTGTTGTTCTGTTCATTGCAGCCAGAAGTTGTGCCTTCGGACCGGTCAGGGGCACTTGTCCTCCGATGCGTGACTGGTTTTTCTGGGCGAAGTCTTTCCAGCTGTTGTAGTGCTTGGCGTTGGTCTCCGGCCGTCCCATCTGCAAGAAGTGGCAGTAGGCTGCACCCAGGGCATCGGTGGCATCCATGAACCTAGGCATGTCATCCTCCTTGATTTTCAGCATGCGTTGCAGCATGGCTGCCACTTGCTCCTTGGAGGCCTGACCTTGCCCCGTGATGGCCATCTTTATCTTTAGCGGGGCGTACTCGTGGATGGGCACGTCGTGGTGGATGGCTGCCGCTATGGCAACGCCCTGCGCCCTGCCCAGCTTGAGCATCGACTGCACGTTCTTGCCGAAGAAGGGAGACTCTATCGCCATCTCGTCGGGCAGGTAGGAGTCGATGATGCCTGTCACTCGCTCGAAGATCTTGCCCAGTCTGAGGTAAGGGTCTTTCTCCTTGCGCATGTCAATGACACCCATCACCACCAGCTCTGCCTTGTTGCCGATGACGCGTATCACGCCGTAACCCATCACGTTGGTTCCTGGGTCGATGCCGAGGATGATTTTCTCGGTTGTTGATTTATTCATTGTAAAAAACTCCTAACTTCTAACTCCTAACTTATCTGTCCATGTAGGGGTTGTGTGCCAGTTCGTCGCCGATGGTTGTCGCCTGTCCATGTCCTGGCAGTACCTGGGTGCAGTCTGGCAGCTGACCTAGGTGGCGCAGGCTATTGATGATGCGGAACATGCTGCCGCCAGGGAAGTCGGTCCTGCCGATGCTGGTATGGAAGAGTGTGTCGCCCGAGAACAACACGTGCTCTGCCTCGCAGTAGAAGCAAACCGAGCCATTGCTGTGGCCTGGGGTCTCGATGACGGTGAACTCGTGGTTGCCCATCTTGATGACCTCATCCTCCTCGAAGAAGTGGCCGATGGGAGGAAACTTGGTATCTAGCTTCATGCCATAGAAACTCTCTGCCTGCTGGTTGAGCCCCTTCATCAGTTTCTCGTCGCCTGCCGAAACCTCTGGCTTCAGCCCGAACTCCTGATAGATGGAGTCGTTGCCAAAGTTGTGGTCCAGGTGACCATGGGTAACGAGCAGGTGGACAGGCTTCAGTTTCTTGTCCTTGATATATTGGGTGATGGCGGCGCGCTCCTCTGGATAGTAGGCACCACAGTCGATGATGGCACACTCCTGGGTGTCATCGCTAACCACGTAGCAGTTTTCCTGCAACATGTTGCACTGGAATCTTTCGATGTTTAACATTGTCGTATCTTTTCTTTGTTAAAGCGCTGGTAATGTCTTTTTAGCGCTGGTTATGCTGGCACATACACCAGTTGTTTGTCTTGGCTGAACCATTCCTCGTCGAAGAATGTGCTCAGCGGGGTAATTTCCGAGATGTTATAGTATTGCTTGAGCTCTTCCTTCAGGTCGCCGCCCTTTAGGCAGAGCAGTCCATTGGGCAGGGCGTTTTGGTCCTTCTTCTTGAAGTTCTTCTTGATGATCTTCATCAGGTCGGGCAGTTGCATCACGGCACGGCTCACCACGAAGTCATACTTGCCCATCTCTTCTTCTCCACGCAGATGCTCAGCGACCAGGTTCTTGAGTCCGATGGCACTTGCCACCTCGTTGCATACCTTGATTTTCTTTCCGGTACCGTCGATGAGCTTGAACTTGCACTCCGGGAAGAGGATGGCGAGCGGGATGCCCGGGAATCCGCCACCGCAGCCGAAGTCGAGTATCTCGGTGCCCGGGCGGAAGTTGATGGCCTTGGCTATCGCCATGGAGTGGAGCACGTGGTGCTCGTATAGATTGTCGATGTCCTTGCGGCTGATGACATTGATCTTGGCGTTCCAGTCTCGGTATAGTCCATCGAGGGCTGCAATCTGCTTCGTCTGCTCGTCGGTGAGGTTGGGGAAGTACTTCTCTATGATGTTCATAATTTGTCTTTTTATATATTATAATAATGTGCAAAGGTACATCAAATCGCAGACAACACCAAATAATAAAGCATTTTTTTATATTTTTATTGCCCTAATGCCGCCATACTTCATAAAAAATGTGTACCTTTGCACCCGAAAAGGCAAACTTATTGCCCGTAAATAACAATTAGGATAGAAACAAACAAGCATAAAATATCAAGTTAAGATGATAAAAGCTGCACTTTTCGACTTGGATGGTGTCGTGTTTGACACCGAGTCGCAGTACACCATATTCTGGGGGATGATAGGTAAGGAGTATCATCCAGAGATGCCAGATTTCGCCCATCGCATCAAGGGGCAGACGCTCGTGCAAATCTATGGTCGCTATTTTTCCGACCCTGCCGTCTTCGCCCATATCGAGGGCTTCACCGACCCAGAGAGTGAACAAGCCAAGATTACCGCTCGCCTCGATGAGTTTGAGATGCAGATGGATTACCCTTATATCCCCGGATTCGAGGACTTCGTGAAAGACTTGAGGCAAAATGGCGTAAAGACTGCTGTAGTAACGAGTTCGAATGTCCAGAAGATGCTCAACGTGTATAAGCATCACCCTGAGTTTAAGGGCTATTTTGACCGTGTGCTCACCAGTGAGGACTTTGCCAAGAGTAAGCCAGACCCAGACTGTTATCTCAAGGGCGCTGCCTGCTTTGGTGCTGCCCCTCAGGATTGCGTGGGATTGGAAGATAGCTTCAACGGACTGAAGTCCGTACGATCTTCGGGTGCCTTTACACTCGGGCTCGCCACCACAAACACCGCGGATGCCATTCGTGACTACTCTGATTTTATCATCAATGATTATCAGGGATTTAACTATCAGATGTTAGAGCAGATTGTTAACGATAATAAGTAAACAAAAATGGGATATTTATCTACAGATAAGAAGAAAATCACAGTGAAGACCTTCGCCGAGATGAAGGCGGCAGGCGAGAAAGTAACCATGCTTACTGCTTATGACTATACGACAGCGGGCATCATAGATGGGGCTGGCATCGATAGCATCTTGATTGGCGATTCTGCCAGCAATGTGATGGCGGGCAATGCAGACACATTGCCTATCACCGTAGACCAGATGATTTACCATGCCCGCAGCGTGGCACGTGCATGCAACCATGCTCTGGTAGTCTGCGACATGCCTTTCGGCAGCTATCAGATAAGTAAGGAAGAGGCTCTCCGCAACGCATGCCGCATGATGAAGGAGACGGGCGTGGATGCGCTCAAGCTGGAGGGTGGCGTGGAAATCGCCGATACCGTCAAGGCATTGGTAGACGCAGGTATCCCTGTGCATGGACATCTGGGATTAACCCCTCAGAGCGTCAATAAGTTTGGCGGCTATGGTATTCGTGCCAAGGATGAGGCGGAGGCTGAGAAATTGATTAGTGATGCCATTGCCCTGGACGAGGCAGGTTGCTTCGCTATCGTGCTGGAGAAGGTGCCAGCCAAGCTGGCTGCTGAGGTGAGCCGCAAGGTCAAGGCTGTAACCATAGGCATCGGTGCCGGAAACGGTTGCGATGGCCAGGTGCTCGTCTATACCGATGCCATGGGCATGACCCAAGGCTTCAAGCCTAAGTTCTTGCGTCACTTCGCCCAGGTGGGTGAGGAGATGCAGAAAGGTGTGAAGGCGTATGTCGATGCCGTGAAGAGCGTGGAATACCCAAGCGTAGAGGAGAGCTATTAAGGAAAGAGAGAGCTATTAAGGAAAAAAGAGTTTGTAGTAATGGATACACAGAACACTCCCATACATATCAAGTTGTGGCATCATGACTTTTGGAGGTTGTGCTTTGCCAACCTCCTGTTGATGGCCAGCGTATACATGTTGTTTGTCGCTGTGCCTCACTATATGCTTCTGGCCGGTTTCCAGCCTTTCGAGGTAGGGTCGGTCCTGGGGGTATATGGCCTGGGCATCTTTGCTCTGGGAGGCTTTTGCGCTTACTGGGTGCAGCGTTATCGCCGCAACCGCGTGTGCCAGTATGCCATTGCGGGAGTGGTGGTGTGTATCGCCTTGCTTTATTATCTAGAAGTGTTCCTGGATATCAGGATAGACTACTGGATGTTGCTTGCCACCCGTTTCTTGATGGGAGCCTGCCTGGGCGTGGCACAGATTACGCTTTCCAGTACGCTCATCATTGATACCTGCGAGTCGTTTCAGCGCACCGAGGCTAACTACATCACCTCGTGGTTCTCTCGCTTTGCGATAGCCATAGGTCCGATAGTCTCCATCCTGTCCATCCGTTATCTTGGTTTCAAGTTGACTTTCCCGGTGGCGGCGGCGTTGGCATTGGGCTCCCTCGTGCTGGTCTCATTGGCCAAGTTTCCATTCAAGGCGCCTGCCGAGCACATGCCCCTGTTCAGCCTTGACAGGTTTTTCCTGCCCCAGGGATTACCGCTCTTTGTCAATATAGTTGTCATCATGGCAGTGGTGGGTATGGTGATGAGTTGTCCTCATTCCATGGGCTACTATGTCATGGCGTTCTCGGGGTTGGTGATTGCCATTATTGCCGAGAAATATGTCTTTGCCGATGCCGACCTCAAGAGTGAGGTGCTTACGGGATTGGTGCTCTTGGTGGCGGCATTGCTCGTTTCGCAAGCCCAGCAGCAAGCGGCACAGGAGTTCGTGTCGCCAACCATGCTTGGCTTCTCCATTGGCATCATGGGCAGTAGATTCTTGCTGTTCTATATCAAGCTGGCTAAGCATTGCCAGCGTGGCACCAGTGTGAGCTCCTTCTTCCTGGCTTGGGAACTGGGACTTAGCCTGGGATTGGGTGGCGGCTTCTTGCTCCTGAATGGACAGGACTTGAGAGCCTTGACCCATGCTGAGCCTATCCTCGACATGATTCCGATGCCGGTGATGGTGTTCGGCTTGGTTGTGTCTTTGTCAAGTCTTTTGGTGTACAATTTCTTGGTGCATCCTTGGTACATGCGCCATCGCAACCGCTAGTATTCTTTAAAAGTTTCTAAAAATAGCTTTTGTGAAACAATTTTAATATTATTTAGATACCATTATTCGCTTATGTGGCTATAATTGATTACTTTTGCGTTTGATTTTTGAATGTAGCATAGATAAACAACGATAAACGTAAAAATAAGATAGAATTATGGCAGAAGCTATTGACATCCGTGAATTGAATATCCGGATAGAACAACAGAGTCAGTTTGTTACCAATTTGGTAATGGGCATGAACAAAGTCATCGTGGGTCAGAAGCACCTTGTTGACTGTCTTCTTATCGGTCTTCTCTCTGATGGCCACATCCTCCTGGAGGGTGTTCCGGGCTTGGCGAAGACCCTCGCAATCAAAACATTGTCTCAATTGATTAGTGCAGACTATAGCCGCATACAGTTTACACCCGATTTGTTGCCAGCCGACGTGATTGGTACACAGATTTATTCTCAGAAGGACGAGGCGTTCCATGTGAAGCGTGGTCCTGTCTTCGCCAACTTCGTGTTGGCGGATGAGATCAACCGTGCGCCAGCCAAGGTGCAGAGTGCATTGCTTGAGGCCATGCAGGAGCACCAGGTTACCATCGGCGAGGAAACCTTCAAGTTGCCAAACCCATTCCTGGTGATGGCTACCCAGAACCCAGTGGAGCAGGAGGGTACCTATCAGTTGCCTGAGGCTCAGGTGGACCGTTTCCTACTGAAGGTCATCATCGACTATCCTACGATAGAAGAGGAGAAGTTGATTATCCGTGAGAATATCCAGGGCGGTCTTCCTACCGTTTCCCCTGTCACCACTGCCGATGAGATACTGAAGGCTCGCAGCATCGTCAACGAGGTCTACATCGATGAGAAGATAGAGCAGTATATTGCCGACATCGTGTTCGCCACCCGTTACCCAGACCGCTATGGACTGGGCGAACTGAAAGACATGATTACCTTCGGCGGAAGCCCTCGTGCCAGCATCTCGCTTGCCAAGGCAGCCCGTGCCTATGCCTTCATCAAGCATCGTGGCTATGTCATCCCTGAGGATGTGCGTGCCGTGGCACATGATGTGCTTCGCCATCGTATCGGCCTCTCCTATGAGGCAGAGGCAAGCAATGTGACCAGCGAGGAAATCGTGAGCCGCATCATCAACAAGGTGGAAGTGCCTTGATCTTAGTTTATGGTTAATGGTTAACAGCAAGATTGCGAACTTAACATTTAACACTTAACATTTAACAATAAGCAAAACGTTGGATACACAAGATATCTTAAAGAAAGTCCGGAAGATAGAAATCAAGACTCGCGGTCTGAGCCAGAACATCTTCGCAGGCCAATACCACTCTGCCTTCAAGGGCAGGGGAATGGCTTTCGCTGAGGTGCGCGAATATCAGTATGGCGACGATGTGAGAGACATCGACTGGAACGTGACGGCCCGGTTCCATCGTCCCTTTGTCAAGGTCTTCGAGGAGGAGCGTGAGCTTACCGTCATGCTGCTGGTGGATGTCAGTGGGTCGCTCGACTTTGGCACCATGCGCCAGATGAAGCGTGACCTGGCTACCGAGATTGCCGCCACATTGGCATTCAGTGCCATCCAGAACAACGATAAGATTGGTGTCATCTTCTTCTCCGACCGTATCGAGAAGTACATTCCGCCAAAGAAGGGGCGCAAGCATATCCTCTACATCATCCGAGAGATGCTCGACTTCCATCCGCAGAGCCAGCGCACCGACATTGGACAGGCACTGGAATACTTCACCCGTGTGATGAAGCGCCACTGCACGGCTTTCATCATCAGCGACTTCTACGACCTCAAGGACTACCAGCATCCACTGCAGATAGCCAACCAGAAGCACGATGTGGTGGGCATACAGGTGTACGACCCACGTGCCAAGATGCTTCCAGATGTGGGATTGCTGAAGGTGACGGATGCAGAGACCGGGCATGAGATGTACATCGACACCAGCTCGAAGAAGCTACGTATGGCCCATGCGCAAAACTGGATGATGCGACAAGAGCATCTGCGACAGCTCTTTGCTAAGAGCAAGGTAGACTGGACTTCGATAGCTACCAATGAGGACTTCTCTCGGTCCTTGCTCCTGCTGTTCAAGCAGAGAGGGTGATTTTATAAAAATAGATAGATAAATGTTCAAAGTTAAGAATATCATACTGGCTATGGGGCTCATGATGGCGACATCGGTGGGAGCTCAGGAGGTTGAGCAACGCATCGACTCCCTGCAGATGCTCATCGGCGAGCAAACGGTGCTCCATCTCAAGGCCACTGCCAAGCGAGGCTCCAAGATAGTGATGCCTAACTTCAAGCCGCAAGACCAGATTACCCCTGGTGTCGAGGTGGTGGAGCAGGGCAAGGACAGTACCTCGGAACTGGGCGATGACCGCATACAGGTGAGCCGAGACTACACCTTGACCTCTTTCGACGAGAAGGTGTACGCCATCCCGGCACTCAATGTCAAGGTCGACGGCAAGGATTTTCATGGCAATTCGCTGGCACTGAAGGTGCTAACCGTGCCAGTAGACACGGTGCATCCCAACCAGTTCTACCCACCCAAGGGCGTACAGGAAAATCCTTTCCTCTGGAGCGAGTGGAGCTTGGCGTTCTGGTTGAGCATCTTGATGCTATTGCTTTGCGCAGCAGTGATTTATCTGCGCAATAGGCTGAAGAACAACAAGCCAATCGTGGTTCGCTTCCGTATCGTCAAGCACTTGCCTGCCCATGAGAAGGCACTCAAGGAAATCAATGTCATCAAGCAGGAACATACGCTCAACCAGGAGACCCAGAAGGAGTATTACACCCGACTCACCAACACCCTGCGCGAGTATATCGTCAATCGCTTTGGCTTCAACGCCATGGAGATGACCAGCGGGGAAATCATCGACCGCCTGCGTTCTGCTGGCGACCAGAAGATGATAGACGAGCTCAAGGAACTCTTCTCGACCGCCGATCTGGTGAAGTTTGCCAAGTATGAGACCCAAATCAATGAGAACGACGCCAACCTGGTGAACGCCATCAACTTCATCGACCAGACCAAGACCGATGAGCAGCCGAAGGAAGAGAAGGTGATGCCTGCGTTGAGCAACGAGGATAAGAAGTCACAGCAGCAGCGCCGATGGGCCAAGTTGCTCCTCACGGTGGGAAGCGTCTTGGCTGTGGCACTCCTGGCCTACATTATATATAATGTGTACCAGCTCGTGATGTAAGAACATTAATAACGAAAGATAAGAAATGGAATTTGCAAGTAAAGCATATTTTCTATTGCTCCTATTGCTGATACCTTATATATTATGGTATTTCCTGAATAGGAAGAAGAGCGAGCCAACGATGCGAATGAGCGATACTCGTATCTACCAGTATGCGCCCAAGAGCCTGCGTGTGCGACTCATCCATCTGCCGATGGTGCTGAGATGCATCTGCTTCGTGCTCATCGTGTGTGCCATGGCTCGCCCGCAGACTCACTTCTCCTGGGACAACAAGACAGTGGAGGGCATCGACATCATGCTTGCCATGGATGTGTCAACCTCCATGCTTGCCGAAGACCTGAAGCCTAACCGCATAGAGGCAGCCAAGGACGTGGCAACCGAGTTTATCTCGGGGCGACCTAACGACAACATCGGTCTGAGCATCTTTGCGGGTGAGGCCTTCACCCAGTGCCCAATGACCACCGACCATGCCAGCTTGCTGCGCTTGCTGCAAGATACCCGTACGGACATCGCTGCCCGAGGCCTCATCGACGATGGAACCGCTGTGGGCATGGGTCTCGCCAATGCCGTGAGCCGACTCAAGGACTCCAAGGCAAAGAGCAAGGTGGTAATTCTCTTGACCGATGGTAGCAACAACATGGGCGACATCTCGCCAATGACTGCCGCCGAGATAGCCAAGAGCTTTGGCATACGCGTATACACCATCGGCGTGGGCACCAACAAGGTAGCCCCTTATCCTATGCCAGTGGCTGGAGGCGTGCAGTATGTCAACATTCCGGTGGAGATAGATACCCAGACCCTGCGCGACATCGCACAGACCACGGATGGCAACTTCTACCGTGCCACCAACAACGCTGAGTTGAAGAAGATTTACAAAGACATAGACAAGCTGGAAAAGAGCAAGTTCAACGTCAAGCACTTCGCCAAGCGCTATGAGGCCTATCAGCCTTTCGCCCTGGCAGCCCTTGTGGTCTTGCTCCTTGAGGTGTTGCTGCGCCTCACTTGGTTCCGCCGCATCCCTTAAGGTATAGGGGAGGGCAAAGAATGTATCGTCCAGCAGGTTATAAAAAATACAAATACTAAGATGTTAAGATTTGAAGATCCTATATTTCTCTGGCTCCTTTGGGTGCTGCCACTCTTGGTGCTCATCCGCTTCTGGGGCTGGAGAAGAAGAAAGGCTAAGTTAAAGAAACTTGGTGATCCCGAGCTTATCAAGCAGCTCATGCCCGAGGTGTCGAAGTATCGCCCTACGGTGAAGTTTGCGCTGCTGTTGGCTGCCATAGCCCTGTTGGTCGTGATGGTGGCTCGCCCACAGATGGGCAGCAAGATCTCTCACGACAAGCGCAATGGCATCGAGACCATCATCTGTCTTGACATATCCAACTCCATGCTCGCACAGGACGTGGCTCCCTCACGCCTCGACAAGAGCAAGATGCTGATAGAGAACTTGGTAGACAACTTTAGCAACGACAAGATAGGTCTCATCGTCTTTGCCGGCGATGCCTTCGTGCAGTTGCCTATCACGACCGACTACGTTTCTGCCAAGATGTTCCTACAGAACATCACCCCAGGACTCATCCAGACCCAAGGCACCAATATCGGGCAGGCCATCAGCCTTGCCACCAAGAGCTTTACGCAGCAAGACAACGTGGGCCGTGCCATCATCGTCATCACTGATGGCGAGAACCATGAGGATGGTGCGCAGGACGCAGCCAAGGCTGCCAATGCCAAGGGCATCAATGTATTTATACTGGGCATCGGCAATCCGAAGGGTGCTCCTATCCCAATGGGCGATGGCTCTTACCTGAAAGACCATGCAGGCAACACGGTGATGACTGCCCTCAACGAGCAGATGTGCCGTGAGCTTGCCCAGGCTGGCAAGGGACAGTATATCCACGTGGATAACACCAGCGATGCGGAAAAAGCGCTCAATGATGACCTCACCAAGTTGCAGAAGGGTGACATGACCAGTGTCATCTACAGTGCCTACGACGAACAGTTCCAGGCGGTAGGCATCTTGGTTATCCTCTTGCTTATCATCGAGGTTTGCTTGCAGGAAGTGAAGAATCCTTTGCTGGGACGCATCTCGTTCTTCAAGAAGAATGCTTTCTTCAAGAAGGGAACGCTCGTCTTGACACTCCTCTTGGCCATGGGTGGCTCTCATGCCTATGCGCAGAACGACCGCACCTTCGTACGCCAGGGCAACCGCTCCTTCAAGGCTCAGAAATGGGCGGGAGCCGAGACCCAGTATCGCAAGGCTCTTTCGAAGAACGGCAAGAACCCACAGGCGGTCTATAACCTGGGCTGTGCCTTGCTGATGCAGCAGAAGGACTCCGCAGCCATGCTCCAGTTTGAGCAAGCCTCTAAGCTGGAGACCAACAAGTTGCGTCGTGCCAAGAGCTATCACAACATGGGTGTCGTCATGCAGGGACACCGAGAGTATGCCCAGGCCATCGAATACTACAAGATGGCCCTGCGTTGCAACCCTCAGGACAACCAGACCCGCTATAATCTTGCCCTCTGCAAGAAGTTGCTCAAGAACAACCAGCAGAACAAGAACAACAAGGACAATAAAAATAACAAGGACAAGAACAAGGACAAGCAGAACCAAAACGACAAGAATAAGAATAAGGATAAGGACAACCAGAACAAGAAGGATAAGGACAACCAGAACAAGAAGGATAAGGACAAGAATAAGAACCAAAACCAGAACAAGAACCAGCAGAATCAAGACAAGATGAGTCGCGACAACGCTGAGCAACTCTTGAACGCGGCCGTCCAGCAAGAGCAGGCCACCAAGCAGAAACTGCAAAAGGCGATGAGCCAGCCACGCCGCAAGGCTTACGACAAGAATTGGTAATAAGAAAATAAAATATAAAGCAACGATATGAAACAGATATGTTGGTATATGGTATTGCTGATAGGCATGCTGGGATGGAACGTGAGCGTGAGAGCCCAGCAAATATCGGTTTCCGCTCCGTCGCATGTGGCGGCGGGGGAGAACTTCCGTGTGGCCTATACGATTAATACCAGGGATGTGGAGGAGTTTCGCATGGGCGGGGTTCCTGAGGCCCTCGAAGTGATAGCGGGACCTTACACTTCCTCCCAGTCGAGTTATCAAATGATTAATGGACATACCTCTTCCTCTTCATCCGTAACCATCACTTATACCCTCTATGCTGCCAAGAACGGTAGCTTTACCATCGGCGCATCCCATGCGCTCGTGGCGGGCAAGAAGTTGGTTTCCCGACCGGTGAAGATTACTGTTTCGGGGCATGCACAGCGAGGCAACGGTGCGCCTAGCATGCACGGACAGGATAGCTACGACGAGCCACGCATGAAGGCGGCGGGTTCTGCCATCTCTGGCAGCGACCTCTTTATCAAGGTGTCTGCCAACAAGAAGGTGGTACATGAGCAGGAGCCTATCCTCTTGACTTACAAGGTGTACACTCAGGTCGACTTGACACAGCTCGAAGGCAAGATGCCAGACCTGAAGGGCTTCCATACCCAGGAGGTTCCATTGCCACAGCAGAAGACCTTCCATACGGAGAGCGTCAACGGGCGTCCTTATAAGTGCGTCACCTGGAGCCAGTACGTGATGTACCCTCAGATGACGGGCAAGCTCGACATCCCATCCATCACCTTCAAGGGCATCGTGGTGCAGCAAAACCGCAATGTCGACCCAATGGAGGCCTTCTTCAATGGCGGCTCTGGGTATGTGGAGGTTCACAAAGACATCAAGGCACCGGGCGTGAGCATACAGGTGGTTCCCCTGCCTCAGCGCCCAGCCAACTTCTCTGGCGGCGTGGGCAAGTTTAACATCTCTGCTTGTCTCGACAAGAAGGAGGTGAAGGCTGGCGAGCCTATCACGCTGCGTGTCATCGTGGGGGGCATCGGCAACCTGAAGCTGCTCAAGCAGCCGGTGGTCAACTTCCCTAAGGATTTCGACAAGTACGATGCCAAGATAACAGACAAGACCCGCCTTACCGCCAATGGCGTGGAGGGCAACATGATATACGACTTCCTAGCCGTGCCACGCAACCAGGGTACCTATACGATACCGGCGGTGGAGTTCACTTATTATGACACCACAGTGAATGGCTACAAGACCATCAAGACTCAGCCGTTTACCATCACCGTGGACAAGGGTGACGGCAGCACATCTGAAAGCGCCGACTTTGGCAGCCAAGACAAGGACATACATGCCATCAAGCTGGGCAAGACCAAGTTGCACGATGCCGACGACATGTTCTATGGTAGCTTTGGCTATTGGACGAGCCTGCTTGTTCCTTTGGCAGCCTTCATCGCCTTGCTTATCATCTTCCGTCGCCGTGCCTTGGCTAATGCCGACATCGTGAAGATGCGTTCCAACAAGGCCAACAAGATTGCCACCAAGCGTCTGCGTACAGCCAACAGACTGATGTTGCAGGGCAAGCAGGGCGAATTCTATGACGAGGTGATGCGTGCCCTCTGGGGATACATCAGCTATAAGTTGAACATGCCAGTGGAGCAATTGAACCGTGAGAACATCCGGGAGAAGCTGGGCGACCATGACGTGGACGATGCTACCATCGACAAGTTTACCTCGGCTCTCGATGAGTGTGAGTTTGAGCGCTATGCCCCAGGCGACCCTGCGGGCAATATGAACCGTACTTTCGAATCGGCAATGACTGCAATTATGGAAATAGAGAATGCCATCAACCTGGCTCGCAAGAACCGCAAGAAGCACCCTGCCGGCTATTCATTTGTCGTCATGCTCCTGGCGATGCTGGGTTTCGGCTCGACATCTGCCATGGCCATCACCAAGGACAATGCCGACACGGAATACCAGAAGGGCAACTACCAACAGGCTATCCGCGACTACGAGGACATCTTGAAGAGCGGTGAGTCGGCCGAGATCTATTATAATCTCGGCAATGCCTACTATCGTACAGACAACATCACCAAGGCTGTGCTCAACTATGAGCGCGCCCACTTGCTATCTCCGGGCGACGAGGACATCAACTTCAACCTCCAGTTCGCCCGCAGCAAGACCATCGACAAGATAACACCCGTGAGCGAGATGTTCTTCGTGACCTGGTATAAGTCGCTGGTCAACTTCACGAGCGTCGATACTTGGGCGAAGGCTGGCATCATCGCCATCATCCTTGCCCTGGTGCTCGTGTTGGTCTATCTGTTCGGACCACATCTCGTGCTTCGCAAGATTGGCTTCTTTGGCGCGGCTTTCTTCTTTGTCGTGTTCTTGTTGAGCAACCTCTTTGCCTACCAGCAGAAGCAGGCACTCGACAACAGAACAGGTGCCATCATCATCGCCCCATCCGTGAATGTCAAGAAGACCCCAGCCAAGGGCAGTGCCGACGAGTTCTTGCTCCATGAGGGCACACGTGTCGACATCACCGACAAGACCATGAAGGACTGGCGTGGCATCCGAGTGGGTGACGGTCGTGAGGGATGGATAGAGACAAAACAGATAGAGGAAATTTAAAACATGATAGGAAAATGGATTTTAGTTCGATACAAGACATAGATTTTCAGATCTTGCAGTTTTTCAACGGCAGCAACAATGTGATACTCGATCAGTTCGCCCAGTTGCTGACATCGGGGTTGACATGGATTCCCCTCTATCTGGTGCTCTTTGTCATCGTGATACGCAACAACGAGACGATGGGGCAGATAGCTCTCGTGGTGGGGGCAGCGTTGCTCTGTGTCATCCTTGCCGACGGACTGGTGGACGGCATCATCAAGCCGCTGGCAGCCCGCTGGCGACCAACCAACGACCCACTGGTGAAATACTCGGTGCAAGTGGTGAATGATATCCGCCTGAAGAACTACGGATTCTGCTCGGCCCATGCTGCCAACACGATGTCGATAGCCATATTCTTCTCCATGTTGATACGCAGCAAGATGATGACCATCACCCTGGTGCTGTGGTCGCTCGTGAATTGCTGGACGCGACTCTATCTCGGTGTGCATTACCCTGTGGATGTGGCATGCGGACTCCTGATAGGTATCGTCATAGGCTTTGCTGTCTACTTCCTTTACCATCGCATGTATTGTCGCATCTCTCCGGAGATCAAGTATATCTCCAACCAGTACACGAGCACTGGCTATGACTATGATGACATCGACATGATTATGACCATCCTGATGCTCATTCTCGTGTATGTGGTGATAAGGGGCATCATCATGGCAAACGGCATGTAAGGTATAGATACATGCAAAGTAAAGATAAATTAACAATAAGATTAAGCTATAATGGATACAAAACATATCAAGATAAGTGATTACAACTACGAGTTGCCTGACGAGCGCATCGCCAAGTTCCCAATCGCCCAGCGCGACCATAGCAAGCTCTTGGTCTATAAGCATGGCGAGGTGAGCGACGATGTGTTCTTCCACCTCCCAACCTATCTCCCAAAGGGAGCCTTGATGATATTCAACAATACCAAGGTAATCCAGGCGCGTCTGCATTTCCGCAAGGAGACAGGTGCGCTGATAGAGGTCTTCCTGATGGAGCCTGCCGAGCCTACCGACTATGAGCTGATGTTCCAGACCGCTGGCCACTGCTCTTGGCTCTGCATGATTGGCAATCTCAAGAAGTGGAAGGAGGGCAGTCTGAAGCGAGATTTCGAAATCAAGGGGCATAAGCTCACGCTCTCAGCCACCATGCGACGTGGCGATGCTCTCTCGGCTGATGCGCAAGGCATGATAGCCAAGGGTGGGGGCACCAACTACTGGGTGGACTTCGACTGGGACAACGAGCATGTGTCTTTCGCCGAGATACTTGAGGCTGTGGGCGAGTTGCCTATCCCTCCATACCTGAACCGCAAGACAGAGGAGAGTGACAAGACCACTTATCAGACCGTATATTCCAAGATAAAGGGTAGCGTGGCTGCCCCAACGGCTGGCCTTCACTTCACCGACGCAGTGCTCAAGGACCTTGATGCCCATGGCATCGACCGTGAGGAGGTGACGCTCCACGTGGGTGCCGGTACCTTCAAGCCCGTGAAGAGCCTGGAGATAGAGGGCCACCAGATGCACACCGAGTATATCGTGGTGCATCGTCGCAGCCTGGAGAAGCTCATCAAGCATGAGTGCAAGGTCATCGCCGTGGGTACCACGAGTGTGCGTACCATCGAGAGCCTTTATTACATGGGAGTGCATCTTATCAAGCATCCTAATGCCAGTGAGGAAGACCTGCATGTGTACCAGTGGGACCCTTATGAGCTCTCAGCAGACGGAAACCTCGTGGAAGGCATCACCCCGATGCAGGCCATCCAGGCCATAATCGACTATCTGGACCGCAACGGCCTTGAGGCTCTCCATACCAGCACCCAGATTATCATAGCCCCGGGTTATACCTATAAGATTGTGAAGATGCTCGTCACCAACTTCCATCAGCCTCAGAGCACATTGCTCCTCCTGGTGAGCGCATTCCTGCATGGCGACTGGCGCAAGGTCTACGACTATGCGCAGAGCCACGACTTCCGTTTCTTGAGCTACGGAGATTCCTCGTTGCTCATTCCAAAAGTTGTCGGCAGCAGACATTAACGCCCTGACTAGATAAATAATCGTGCCCGCCTAGGGAAAAATATTTTCCTAGGCGGGGATATATTTTTCCCTAGGCAGGGAATTTTCCCCCGCTAGCCAGGTGCTTTTAGACCGTAAGGCATCCCGCTTCTTTTAGCCAGAAATGGGGAAACGAGATAGACAGATAAGATTATTATAAGACATAAAACAAAGTAGATAAATGATTTCAGTAGAAGGACTGAAAGTGGAGTTTGGCGTGAAGCCGCTCTTCCACGACGTGAGTTTCGTCATCAACGACCGTGACCGCATCGCCCTCGTGGGCAAGAATGGTGCGGGCAAGTCGACCATGCTCAAGATACTCTGCGGCATGCAGAAGCCTACCGACGGCGTGGTGGCCATACCGAATGACACCACTATCGGCTACCTGCCACAGGTGATGAAACTGCAAGACGATACCACTGTCAAGGAGGAGACTCGCAAGGCTTTCGCCCATAACACCGAGATGAAGGCACGACTCGACAAGATGCAGCAGGAGATGGCAGACCGCACTGACTATGAGAGCGATAGCTATGCCCAGCTCGTGGAGAAGTTTACTCAGGAACACGAACGATACATGATGATGGGTGGCGAGAATTATGAGGCTGAGATTGAGCGTACGCTCACCGGTCTGGGATTCACCCGCGAAGACTTCGACCGACCAACCAAGGAGTTCTCCGGCGGTTGGCGTATGCGTATCGAGCTGGCGAAGATTCTGTTGCAGAAGCCTGATGTGCTGTTGCTCGATGAGCCTACCAACCACCTCGACATCGAGAGTATCCAGTGGTTGGAGCAGTTTCTTGCCCAGAGTGCCAAGGCAGTGGTCTTGGTGAGCCACGACCGTGCCTTCATCAACAATGTGACCAACCGTACGCTGGAGATAACCTGCGGCCGTGTGGAAGACTACAAAGTGAAATACGACGAATATGTGGTGCTCCGCAAGGAACGCCGTGAGCAGCAGCTCCGTGCCTACGAGAACCAGCAGAAGGAGATAGCCGACATCAAGGACTTCATCGAGCGATTCCGCTATAAGCCTACCAAGGCTGTCCAGGTGCAGAGCCGCATCAAGCAGCTGGAGAAGATCGTGCCTATCGAGGTGGACGAGGTAGACAACAAGCAGATGCACCTCAAGTTCCCACCATGCCTTCGTAGCGGCGATTATCCTATCATCTGCGACGAGGTGCGCAAGGACTATGGGTCACACACGGTCTTCGACCACGTGACCCTCACCATCAAGCGTGGAGAGAAGGTAGCCTTCGTGGGCAAGAACGGCGAGGGTAAGTCTACGCTCGTGAAGTGCATCATGGGCGAGATTCCTTTCACCGGTACGCTCAAGATAGGACACAACGTGCAGATAGGCTATTTCGCACAAAACCAGGCTCAGCTCCTCGACGAGAACCTCACCATCTTCCAGACCATCGACAACGTGGCAACTGGCGAGATGCGACTCAAGGTAAACGACCTCCTGGGTGCCTTCATGTTTGGTGGCGAGACCTCGGAGAAATATGTCAAGGTGCTGAGTGGAGGCGAGCGCAGCCGACTGGCGATGATCAAGCTTCTCCTGGAGCCAGTGAACCTGCTGATACTCGATGAGCCTACCAACCACCTCGACATGCAGTCTAAGGATGTGCTCAAGGAGGCCATCAAGGCTTTTGACGGCACCGCCATCATCGTGAGCCACGACCGTGAGTTCCTCGACGGACTCGTAGACAAGGTGTATGAGTTTGGAGGCGGCAAGGTACGTGAGCACCTGGGTGGCATCTACGACTACCTGCGCGCCCACAATGCCGAGAACATCAACCAGGCTCTCGCCAACCAGCAAGCCTCATCCACATCCTCAGCCTCATCTCCAGCCATGTCCTCGTCAGCAGCAGCTCAGCCTGCCAACTCTCCATCCTTGTCATCCGACGGAACAACCGGCAAGCAGAGCTATGCCGAGCATAAGGAACAGCAGAAGAAGATTCGTAAGGCGGAGAAGGCGGTGAAGGACTGCGAGGCAAAGATAACCAAGCTGGAGGCTCGCAAGAAGGAAATCGACAACCTGCTGATGAAACCGGAGAACGCCACCAACATGGAACTCGTGACCGAGTACACGGAGCTGATGAAGAGCCTCGATGAGGAGAACGAGAAGTGGATGACACTCTCCGAGGAACTCGAATCGGTTTCCAACGCCTAAAGGTGTCTCCAAGAGCTAAGATTATTAATTTTAACGTTAAAATAAAAAGTAACATTATGAACATGAAAATGATCCTCCCGATGGTGATGATCGCAGCCATGCCTCTGGCAGCTGACGCTCAGAACAATTCGGGACTTGTCATGAGCAATCTAGACAAGACAGCCAAGCCAGCTGATGATTTCTATCAGTTTGCTACCGGTGGATGGCAGAAAAACAACCCTCTGCCTGCTGCCTACAGCCGTTATGGTAGCTTCGACCAGTTGGGCGAGAACAACAACAAGCGCATCAACTCCATCCTCTCTGAACTCCAGAAGAAGAGCTACAAGAAGGGTACCATCGAGCAGAAGCTCTCAGACTTCTACAAGTTGGCACTCGATGTAGATCGTCGCAACAAGGATGGCATCGCCCCAGTGAAGCCTATCCTCGCAGAGATTGCCGCTGCCCAGACCAAGGCAGACTTGCAGAAAATCCAGGAGAAGTACGCTAGTGTCTATAGCCTCGGATTGGGATATGGCACTGGCTTTGGAGCCGATGAGAAGAACGTTGCCATGAACATCTATTATGTGATGCAGGGCGGTCTTACCCTTGGTGCCAAGGATTATTACCTGAACAATGACTCTGCCACGGTGGCTATCCGTGAGGCTTTCAAGAGCTATATCGCACAGATGTTCAAGCTCTACGGCTTCTCTGATGCCCAGGCTGCCCAGAAGGCTCAGGCTATCTTCCTCCACGAGACCAGTCTCGCCACCATCTCCAAGAGCCGTACCGAGCTTCGTGACCCACAGGCTAACTACAACAAGATGAGCCTGGAGCAGTTTAAGCAGAACTATCCTAACGTTCCGCTCGCAGCCATGGCCAACGGCGAGGGCATCAAGAGTGCCGACATCCAGGAGCTGATAGTAGGTCAGCCTGCTTACTTGGCTGGTTATGACAAGATTACGGCAGCCGAGGACGCTGAGACCTTGAAGACATTGATGGAGTGGAGCGTGATTCGCAGCTCCAGTGCTTACCTCACCGATGAGATTCGTGAGGCAAACTTCAACTTCTTTGGCAAGACCATGAGCGGCCGCAAGGAGGATTATCCTCTCTGGAAGCGTGCCACCAACCAGGTGGAGGATCAGATGGGTGAGGCCCTGGGTCGCATCTATTGCAAGAAGTACTTCCCTGAGTCTTCCAAGAAGATGATGGAGACCCTGGTCAAGAACTTGCAGAAGAGCCTCGGCGAGCGTATTGATGCCCAGACCTGGATGAGCGA
Organism: Lachnospiraceae bacterium; assembly: GCA_963604545.1. GTDB lineage: Bacteria > Bacteroidota > Bacteroidia > Bacteroidales > Bacteroidaceae > Prevotella. The sequence continues at coordinate 26,573 of CAVCRI010000007.1, forward strand.
CACCACCAAGGCTGCCGCCCACGAGAAACTAGCCAAGTTCTATGTCAAGATTGGCTATCCAAACAAGTGGACAGACTATAGCAAGCTCGACATCGACCCAACCAAGAGTTTCTATGAGAATGTGTTGGCATGTCGCAAGTTTGCCAACGATAAGGAGATAGCTGAAAAGGCTGGCAAGCCAGTTGACAAGGATGAGTGGCACATGACTCCACAGACTGTCAACGCTTATTACAACCCTACCACCAACGAGATTTGTTTCCCAGCCGGTATCTTGCAGTACCCATTCTTTGACCCTAAGGCCGACGAGGCATTCAACTATGGTGCCATCGGCGTGGTTATCGGTCATGAGATGACTCACGGATTCGACGACCAGGGCCGTCAGTATGATGCCAGTGGTAACTTGAAGGATTGGTGGACAGCCAACGATGCCAAGGGCTTCGAGAAGCGCGCAGACCTCTACGCCAACTTCTTCAGCAACATCAAGGTGTTGCCAGACCTCAATGCCAACGGTCGATTCACCCTGGGTGAGAACCTGGCAGACCACGGAGGCTTGATGGTAGCCTTCAATGCCCTGAAGGATGCCACTGCCAAGAAGCCACTGAAGAACAAGGACGGCTTCACTCCAGCACAGCGTTTCTTCCTCGCATACGCCGGCGTATGGGGACAGAACATCACCGAAAAGGAGATTCGCAACCGCGTGAAGAACGATCCACATGCCCTCGGCGAGTGGCGTGTGAATGGTGCCCTCCCACATATCGATGCCTGGTATGAGGCATTCGGTGTCAAGCAGGGCGACAAGATGTTCATTCCTAAGAATGAGCGTCTGGAACTTTGGTAAATCATATTTTCCTACGAATATTTAAGGATGCTAAAGAAATTTAGCATCCTTTTTTCTTTTAAGTCGCTTATTTTATGTAACTTTGCAGTCAAAATATAGAAAGGAAATAAAATATGCCATTAAGATTACCAGATAAACTTCCAGCCATCGAACTGCTGAAGCACGAAAACATCTTTGTGATGGACGAGAGTAGGGCGCACAGCCAGGAGATTCGCCCATTGAAAATCTGTATCCTCAACCTCATGCCGCTCAAGATTACCACGGAGACTGATCTTGTGCGCTTGCTGTCCAACACGCCTCTTCAGCTGGAGGTGTACTTCATGAAGCTGAAGAGCCATACTCCTAAGAATACACCGATAGAGCACATGATGATGTTCTATAAGGACTTTCAGGAATTGTCCAAGCAGAAGTTTGACGGCATGATCGTCACTGGTGCACCTATAGAGACCATGCAGTATGAGGACGTGGAGTACTGGCCAGAGATACAGGAAATATTCGACTGGGCTCGTACCCATGTCACCTCTACGCTCTACATCTGTTGGGGAGCGCAGGCTGGACTTTACCACTTCTACGGGGTGCCAAAGTATCAGCTCGACAAGAAGATGTTTGGCATTTTCCACCAGAAGCCTCTCGACCCATCGTTGCCTATCTTCCGTGGCTTCGATGACATCTTCAACATGCCTCATAGCCGCCATACCGAGGTGCGCCGCGAGGACATAGAGAAGGTGCCGGGACTTGACATCATCGCCGAGTCGCCAGAGAGCGGAGTGAGCATCGTGATGGCTCGCGGTGGTCGTGAGTTCTTCGTGACAGGCCATCTGGAGTATGCGCCAAACACGCTCGACAAGGAGTATAAGCGCGACATGGGCAAGCGTGACGATGTGGAGTTGCCGAAGAATTATTATTTCAATGACAACCCTGCCGAGGAGCCTTTGGTCACCTGGCGTGCACATGCTAACCTCTTCTACAGCAACTGGATCAACTATTACGTTTACCAGGAGACTCCTTACAATATCGAGGACATCAAGTAAGCTAGGAGTGTTATATTTTATAAAGGGAAATAACCATGCATAAGAGAATAAGAACATTGGAACTGTTGGCTCCAGCCAAGAACCTGGAGTGCGGTATCGCTGCCATCGACCATGGGGCTGATGCTGTTTATATTGGTGCTCCACGCTTTGGCGCCCGTGCGGCTGCAGGCAACTCGCTTGAGGACATCAAGCAACTCTGCGACTATGCCCATCAGTTTGGCGCCAAGGTGCATGTCACTGTCAATACCATCATCTATGATGAAGAACTGGATGATACGCTCAAGATGATTCGGCAACTGGATGATATTGGTGTGGATGCCTTGCTCTTGCAAGACATGGGAGTGTTGACAGAAATAAGAGCTAACAATTTATGGAGCAGGGAATTGCATTCCAGTACCCAATGTGATGTTCGTACACCCGAGAAGGCTTTTTGGCTTACCACCGTGGGCTTCAAGCGTATCGTGCTGGCTCGTGAGCTCTCGCTCGACGAGATTAGGGCTATCCACGAGAAAATTCCAGACCGAGAGATTGAGGTGTTCGTACATGGGGCACTCTGCGTGAGCTATTCGGGCGTATGTTACGCTTCGGAGAAGTGCTTTGGTCGCTCTGCCAATCGTGGTGAATGTGCCCAGTTCTGCCGCATGAAGTTCGACTTGGTTGATGCCGACGGCAAAGAGATTGAGCATCAGCGACATCTGCTCTCCCTCAAGGACCTCTGCCAGATAGACCATCTGCAAGAATTGGCAGACGCTGGTGCCAGCTCCTTCAAGATAGAGGGACGTCTCAAGGACCTCAACTATGTGAAGAACGTAGTTTCTGCCTATAGCAAGAAGTTGGACGAGGTGGTGGCACTTCATCCTGACACCTATCGCCGTGCATCGTTTGGTCATGTCAATTACGTTTTCACGCCTAATCTCAAGAAGACTTTCAATCGTGGATACACCAATTACTTCCTGAATGGGAGACAGCCAGACATCGCTTCCTTTGACACCCCGAAGGCCATTGGCGAATTTGTGGGCAAAGTGAAGGAAATACGTGGCAACATCTCCTTCAATGTCTCAACGGTAGCTAGGTTTATGAATGGTGATGGGCTTTGCTTCATCAATGACGAGCATGAGCTGGAGGGCTTCCGTGTGAACCGTGTGGAGGGCAATCGCCTCTATCCATTCCGCATGCCTGAAAATCTTCGCCCGGGAATGCCGCTTTATCGCAACAACGACCGTGCCTTCGAGAATATCTTGGCCCATAAGACTGCCGAGAGAAAGGTTTGCCTGGTGATAGATGTTGAGCCTGTGCAGGAAGACCTTGCTACGGGACAGCCTTCGGGTATCAAGGCCGTAGGATATGTCATGCTCACAGTCGACATCCTGGGAGGGTCGATGGTCAAGACGGCGGAAGTGTTCAAGGAGCTTCCGCTTGAAAAGGCTAAGCGTCCTCAGCGCGACAACATAGTCCAGCAGATGAGCAAGCTGGGAGATACCATCTATGAGGATTTCTCTGTAGATTTGCACAAGGGCATGGAGTACTACTTCGTGCCTAACAGTGTGCTCACCGCTCTCCGCCGTGAATTGATTGATGCCATACAAGCCAAGCACAAGGAACTTCTTGACAACGAGCTATGGAATCTCTGGGATCGTGTCGTGTTCAATAATGGATATGGCTTTAGCCAGCCGGGGGAGCACAAGCTGCAACCAGAAGAGTTCGTATGGCAACCAGAGTATGGCAAATGGGGGTATCTCTACAACATCGCCAACTTCAGTGCCTATGACTTCTATCAGCACCATGGTCTTGAGCATATCCGACCAGCTTTCGAACTGGGCGATGATAAAATCCCAGCCTCTTGGAATGCCAAGACGAAAGAAGAGTATGATAGATTGTATGAAGAAGAAACTAACTTGCGCAAGCGACGCGAGGAGTCTGGTGCGCCTAATCCAAGGACTGGACAAGCAGGTCTTCTCTTGATGCAGTGTCGCCATTGCATCCGCTATTCTTTGGGTTACTGCGTGAAGCGTGGAGGCAAGAAGCCTACTTGGAAGGAGCCTCTTCGCTTGCGCCTGGGAGACGGCAGGGAATTTAGACTGGAATTCGTTTGCAAGGAATGTCAGATGAATATCTTCTCTTGCTAATAAAAAAACCGATTACTTACTTTTAGTTATATGATGTACTATGGTTGAGAAAACGAGATGGAGTTATAAGTTTCAGGAATCCTTGAAACTTGTGTTTTTGCTGGGCTTGGTATTCATGCTCAGCGGATGCTATCATCGCCATTCGAGCCACCAGCAGCATGCAGCCTTGGTGGAGTATAGTGACCGACAGCTCGACTCCATCTCCTTTTCTACAACCCATCATTACACCAACAAGTTCAACTTTGTGGTGTTCAAGGATTCCTTGTCCTTGTTGCGCCAGCAGCCGGAGGAGTTGCTGAGCGGTTTGCCTGTAGATTCCTTCGTGGTGAAAAAGGACCAGCTCTTGGTTGTCACCGATATTCGTATGGTGCCACAAGACAAGGTGGATTCCGTGTGGGTGCAGTTGGCAACCGAGGACAATGTCTTCGGATGGAGCCGTGAGTCGAAGTTGTTGACGAGGGTAGTGCCTGATGACCCCATCTCTGAATTTATCATGACCTTCAGCAACGTGCATCTCCTGATATTCCTGGTGGTCATCGTGCTGATAGCCATTGTCTATCTCGTGAGGAAAGTGTTCCATAGCAATGGCAAGATTGTGCATTTCAATGACATCGACTCTCCTTACCCTACGGCATTGGTGTTGATGGTTTCAGTGTCTGCCACTTTTTACGCTTCCATCCAGACTTTCGAGCCTGAGATGTGGCGCCAGTTCTACTTCCATCCATCGCTCAATCCTTTCGCTGTTCCGCATGTGCTGGGATTGTTCTTGGCGACGGTGTGGGCCATCCTGATTATTGGCTTGGCGTGTGTGGATGAGGTTTATCATCGGCTGTCGTTGGGTGATGGCTTGCTGTATCTCGGCGGTCTGGTGAGTGTTTGCGCCCTGGATTACATCATCTTCAGCCTCACCACCTTATATTATATAGGCTATGTCTTCCTCTTGGCTTATGCCTATTTTGCCATCCGTGCCTACCTCAAGAGATAAGATTCCTCATAAATTGGGATTCCGGGAGTGAAAAAAAGGTAGTACCTTTGCACCCGAAATGGAAAAGGTATTATTTGATAAGAAGATTATAGCGTTGGCTTTGGCGGCTTGTGTGATGCCAAAGTCTCTTCAGGCTAACAACAATTGCTTGCTGGAACCAGCTGGCAATGAGAGACTATCGGTATTTGCCGATAGCAGTAAAGTGTTCGACATCGACGAAGTGGTGGTCATTTCCCAACCAAAGGAAGTGTACCGACTCCGCCAGCAATCGCTGAGCAGTACCTCGCTCGGTAGTTTCCAAATGCAGAAGCTCGGCATTCGCGACTTGCGTGAAATGTCACAATATGTGCCTAACTTCGTTATGCCTAATTATGGCTCGCGTCTTTCCAGTGCCATGTATGTGCGTGGTATCGGCAGCCGTGTCAACAGTCCTGCGGTGGGTATCTATCTGGACGGAATCCCTGTGATGAACAAGGCGGCCTTCAATCTCCACAATTATCAGACGAGCAGGGTGGATGTACTTCGTGGTCCTCAGGGCACCCTTTATGGTCAAAATGCCGAGGGAGGATTGGTGAAGATGTATTCACGTGACCCATTTGCTTTTGAGGGTACTGACCTTAGGATAGGCTATGGATCCCGTTATTATCGCAATCTGGAAGCGGCAACCTATCAGCGCTTAGGCGAGCACTTCGCTCTTTCGTTGGCTGGCTTTTATGATGGGCAGACTGGCTTCTTCCGCAACACCACTACCGGTGACCGTGCCGACAAGTATAATGAGGCTGGTGGTAAAATGATGTTTAAATGGCGTTTCAATACCGGTTGGAAAGGACACCTGCTCGCAAACTATCAGTATGTAGACCAGAATGCGTTCGCCTATGGCAAACTCAACCTGGAGACAGGCAAGGCGGATCTTCCGGCTTCCACCTTCCCGGGTTCGTACCGCCGTAATGTCTTGATAACCGGACTGAATCTCAGTCATGAGGGCAAGGTCTTCGACTTCTCTTCTGTTACCAGCTACCAGTGGCTCAAGGATAACATGCTGATGGACCAAGACTATTTGCCAGCCGACTACATGCACATCTTGCAGCAGCAACTGAACAACTCCATCACCGAGGAACTTTCCTTCAAGAGCCATCGCCCAGTGGGAGGCTTCTGGCATTGGTCTACAGGAGCGTTCTTTTCTTATGAGTGGTTGAAGACGAATGGTCCAGTCTATTTTGATGAGGCTATGACCACCCCTATAGGTTCTGCCATTCAGACGCAGATGTATAATGCGATGGTCAATTCCATGGCGCAAGGCATGATAAAGAAAGGCATGAATGAGCAGGTGGCTAAAGCCGCTGCTGAGGCTCTCATCACCAAGATGGGCGGCGTGAAAATGGATGTGAGCATGGGTGCCCCAGGCATCTACCATACTCCTCAGTGGAACTTGGGCTTCTACCACGAGAGCAACTTCGACATTACTTCTCGCTTGACGGCTACCCTGGGCTTGCGTTACGACTTCATGCACACTGCCATTACTTACGATGCGATGGCTTATATGGCAATGGCTGCCAGTGTGATGGGTAAGGATGCAACTTATACTTTGCGCTCAGCGTTGGACGGCAAGGCTAACAATAACTATAGTCAGCTATTGCCTAAGTTCGGCCTAAACTTGAAGGTGGATGATTCGGGTAGCAATGTCTATGCTACTGTGAGCAAGGGGTATCGCGCTGGCGGATTCAATATCCAGATGTTTAGTGATATTTTGCAGACTGAGTTGATGAGTAACCGTCAGAACGCCATGAAGGGTGACTATGATGTACCTCATACCTCTGAGGGCTACGACAAGGTGAACAATACCATCGCCTATAAGCCGGAAACCTCTTGGAACTATGAGGCTGGCTGCCATCTTAATCTCTTCGACAATAAGATTCACCTAGACTTGGCAGGCTTCTACATGCAGGTGCGCAACCAGCAACTCTCTGTCATGGCAGGCAACTATGGCTTTGGCAGAATGATGGTGAATGCGGGCAAGAGCCATAGCTGTGGTGTTGAGGCTTCCATGAAGGGACAGGCATTTGATGGGCATCTCGACTGGGCTGTCAACTATGGCTATACCCGTGCCAAGTTTGATAAATATGTGGATGGGGAAGGTGACAAGGCGGTTAGCTATGAGGACAAGTTCGTGCCCTATGTGCCCCAAAATACATTGGCAGCAATGGCAGACTATCGCATCGGCTTGGGACATGGCTCATACGCCCTGACTCTTGGAGCCAATGTCAACATGCAAGGCAAGACCTATTGGGATAATGCCAACACTTATGCGCAGGACATCTATGCGGTGTTGGGTGCCCATGCCGACTTGGACTTAGGCTTCATGATGATTAGCTTTTGGGGTAGGAACTTGACCGATACCAACTATAATACTTTCGCGGTGGATAATGCTGCCACGGGAACTACAGAATACTTTGCACAGAGAGGTAATCCATTCCAGTGCGGTGTTGACTTGAAGTTCCACTTCTAGTTTTTCGTACCACAGGGCATTCTAAGGGCTGAGCAATATTATGTGTTCAGTCCGCTTTTTGAGCTGTCATCTTCTTTGGTAGACCAATCTTCTTTCCAACCTTGAATCTATCGAAACCTTCGCCATATACACCGATAACGGCACTCTGGCTGACAAAGGCAGTCGGGTCTATCTCGTCGATGAGGCGGAATATCTTTTGCGACTCTCGCTGTCTGGCCAATACGAATAGCATGTGTACATCCTTGCCACTATAGCATCCATGACCATCCATCACCGTGCACCCACGGTCGGCTGCGGTATTGATGGCAGCACTCAGCTCCAAGTATTTGTCGGAGATAATGAAAAACTGCACCGAGCGTCGCAAGGCATTCACCACATGGTCTACGCAGAGCGACTGCACAAAGAGGCAAACATATCCATAGATAACCATCTCCCAGGAGCGAAGCACAAGGTAGGAACTCGTAACGATGCAAAGGTCACACATCATGATGACATGTCCCAGCGACACGTTCCAGTACTTATTGATCATGGCAGCCACGGTGTCGCTACCCCCGGTAGAGCCATTGCACGACAGCCCCAATCCGGCACTGCTGCCCATGAAGAATGCTCCAATCACGGTTGCCATGAAGGGCTGGTCGTGAAGTAGGGGTGTCATCCCTACCGTGTTGGTCTCGATGATGCGAGAGGTGAGGGCAAAGATACCGACACCATAGATTGTCTTTAGGCAGAACTTCCAGCCCAAGATGCGCAAGGCGATGAGCAGCAAGAATACGTTGAGTGCCAAATAGGAGGCTGAGGCTGGTATGCCAAAGCCCCAGCAGATGATGGAGGCGATACCTCCAACTCCTCCCATGGTGATGTGGTTTGGGATGAGGAAAATGTTCAGTCCGATACTACCCTCTATCATCGCAAGGGCGATGATGATGTAGTCGCGCAATTCATGAAGTCTTGATTTTCTCGTCATAATTTATATACCTTTTCTTGTTTTCGTGTGCAAAGTTACGAGAAATATTGTTAAATACAAAGCATAATCTGCCAAAAGAAAGTCCAAAAGGACAAAAATACGCTAATTTATGCGCTTATTTCAAATATTATTCCTACTTTTGTACCAAGATTACTATAAAATTAAACATTCAAATGATCTTGTCTATGGCAGAAAATACTAGTAACATCGAATCATGGCCTTGTTTGAGCAATGGCATTCACTACAAGTGGTTGGTTGATTATGCTGCTTATAGTGCCTTCGGGACTTATGAGTTGTCAAGCGAGGAGTGGGAGAATCGTGACCTGATTGTCAATTTCAAGGGAAACTCTGAGCTAACTACGGAGATAGACCACCAGAAGGCTTTGGAAAAAGCGGTAGAGATGGTTGTTGCTTTCATCAAGGATAACTTTGCGGTTATGGCCCATGACTTGACGCTTGTTTGTATCCCAGCATCCCAGAAAAAGCATACTGAGCGCCGCTTCAAACATTTCGGGGAGGAGGTATGCGCTGCCACTGGTATGAACAATGCGTATGATGCTTTCAGTTACACTTCGTCCGTGGATGAGGATGGCGCCCCTGTGGATGAACTTCATATTGACGAGACCAAGTTGAAAGGAAAACGCATCTTGCTCTTTGATGACATCATGGCATCTGGAGGGTCCGTTGCCAAGTTTGCCGATTTGTTGCGAGGAATGGGGGCTGAGGTTGTGGCTGCTCTTGCCCTTGGTAAGAAAATCTCTGACGGCTATGACAAGTAATAGAAACGCCCTGTAATGGCAAGTGCAGTTTAGATATTCATAGCTCTTACCATTACAGGGCATCTTGTTTTTGATGATTAAGCTAAATTAGCCGAATTACTTCTGAACTGGAATCTTCTTGACACGGCGCTCATGGCGACCGCCCTCAAATGTAGCGGAGAAGAACTCATCGAGGATAGCCTCTGCAGTCTTGTTGTCGATGAAACGACCTGGCAATACGATGCAGTTGGCATCATTGTGCTGACGGATGAGCTGGGCAATATCCTTGTTCCATACCAAGCCAGCGCGCACACCCTGATGCTTGTTGAGCGTCATAGCCATACCCTCACCGCTGCCGCAGATACCGATGCCTGGGTAAACCTCACCGCTCTCGATGCCTTCTGCCAATGGGTGGGCGAAGTCTGGATAGTCAACGCTCTCATCGCTATAAGTACCATAATCCTTTACAGGATAACCTTTCTTCTCTAGATACTGCAATACGAACTGCTTCATTGGGAAGCCTGCGTGATCGCTTGCCAAACCTACTGTCTTTACTTCCATAATACTCACGTTTAAAGAGTGAAGAACGAAGAGTGAAGAGTGAAGAATCCTAGATCTTCAACCCTTGGGAGTCTTCTTTGCTTCACAAGGTTAATAAATATGTATATATAAGAGGAGTGAAGAGCGAGAGAGAAACCTGCAAGGTTTATCGTTGAGATAAACATTTGGATTCTTCACTCTTCGTTCTTCACTCTTCACTTAAATTTATGCTTCTGCCAAGAATGCCTTTACCTGCTTGTAGACATTCTCACCTGTGTA